>JAFYVX010000229.1 GCA_017558255.1 Bacteroidaceae bacterium | reverse complement strand
TTCTCGAGCCTGCTCGGTTATGCGCCCGTACCACAGCGTGTTGTCTGCCAGTATATAGCCTCCTGGCCGCAGGCGTGGCAGAATCATTTCGTAGTATTCCACATACTCCCTTTTGTCAGCATCTATGAAGGCCATATCCCACTCCACATCCATCTGCGGAACAAGTTCCTTGGCATCGCCTATGTGGATATGAACAAAGTGTCCGTAGGGACTACCCTCTATCCATGGTCGCGCAAAGTCCTCCATCTCGTCAAAGACCTCAAAGGTATGCAGTTCCGCACCCTCCTCCAGTCCCTCGGCCATACTCAGGGCAGAATAACCACTGAACATGCCCAACTCCAGAACCCGTTGCGGACGTATCATCTGCACAAGCATCTTCAGCAGGCGTCCCTGCAGGTGTCCGCTGGCCATCTGACCGTAGGAGAGTTTAAGCTGCGTATCCCTCCACAGGCTATGCAGGTATTCTCCTTCCGGATCTATGTGGGAGAGTATGTAAGAATCCAGATCCATCTATATTCAGTTCCCTTAATATTAACTCGCAGTTCGTATTAATGAAGCAGCGACTCTATGGCCAATCGATAACTGTCCAAACCAAATCCGCATATAACGCCAGTGCAAACCGGACTGATAACGCTATGCCTACGGAACTCCTCACGCTTGTGCACATTACTGATGTGCACCTCCACCACGGGAGAAGTAACAGATTTTATGGCATCCATCAGGGCAAGACTGTAATGCGTATATGCTCCTGCATTCAAGACTATTCCATCGGCGTCAAAACCAACTTCATGTA
Source organism: Bacteroidaceae bacterium (assembly GCA_017558255.1). Lineage (GTDB taxonomy): Bacteria > Bacteroidota > Bacteroidia > Bacteroidales > Bacteroidaceae > Physcousia. Next base: position 14,864 of record JAFYVX010000229.1, on the reverse strand, counting down.
TCTTGTTTATCAGTTCCCCCTCCACATTGCTTTGGAAATATTCAATGCTTATGTCCGGATATTTGTCACGCAAGACATGCAGGTACTCCTCAAAACCCTTCGCTCCATAAATCTCAGGTTCCCTTACACCCAGGAGATTCAGATTTGGACCGTTGATGATTTGTATTCTCATAATATTTACGTATATTTGCGACACCAAAGGTACAAAAAAAATCATGTTGTACCAAGTATTTGACCAAACGATGGCAGAAAAACAGCATTTACTGCCGTCAAACCCATCCCCCACTCCATGCCAAGCATAAGCAATACAGGAAACGTTTCAGCAGACATACTTAAAAGATACAAACAATACCTGTGCCTGGAACGGTCATATAGTCCAAATACGCTGGATGCCTATATTAGAGACCTGCAAAAGCTGTTCAATTTCTATGCTGACAACGGAATTGACTACCGCAATGTCACGCTGAAGGACCTGGACCTGTTCGCCGGCAGTCTTAGAGACACCGGAATCACGCCCCGCAGCCTGGCCCGCATCCTTAGCGGAGTTCGCTCGTTTTACAAGTTTCTCGTTCTTGAACACGAACTGGAACAGAACCCTACGGAACTATTGGAGTCGCCCAAAATAGGCAAGCATCTGCCAACAGTTCTCAGTGTAGACGAAATAGACCAAATACTCTCTACCATAGACCAAAGCAAACCGGAAGGCATAAGAGACCATTGCATAATTGAGGTTCTGTACAGCTGCGGACTTCGCATCAGCGAACTCACCAACCTGCGTATTTCCGACCTTTTCCTTGACGATGGATTCCTGCGCATACACGGCAAGGGGAACAAAGAACGCCTTGTTCCCATATCGCCCAAAGCAATAAAAGAACTGTACATCTGGCTTGACATCCGCAAACACATTGACATAAAAAAGGGGTATGAGGACCATGTCTTTGTTTCAAAGAGACGTGGCAAATCCCTGTCGCGCATATCACTTTTTATCTTCATTCAAAGATATGCCGCACAGGCTGGCATAACCAAGGAAATATCCCCGCACACCTTCAGACACAGCTTTGCCACCCACCTGCTACAAGGTGGAGCCAATCTTCGCGCAATCCAGGACATGCTTGGACATGAAGACCTGGGAACAACAGAGATTTACATGCACCTTGACACTACGCATATCAAAGAAGAGTTGCTGAATTGTCACCCGATGAACAAGAAAAACAAGAACAAAACGTTTAATAATACATAAAATCACACCCTTTTAGGGGTGTCCCCAATGTTTTATTAGGAAAATTAAGGAAATTGTTATAACTTTGCACGCGAAAAATAAGACGAGAAATTAAATAAAATACAAACATTATTGTATCTGAACACTATTATGAAGAAGAACAATCTTTTTGTACTGGCAATTGCCGGTGCAGTCGCAATGAGCTCTTGCAGCAAGTTAGGCGACCTCAGTGCAGACAACTTCAAGGTGACCCCCACTCCTCTGGAGGCTATCGGTGGTGAAGTTCCCGCAACCATCAATGGCATCTTCCCCGAGAAGTACATGAAGAAGAAGGCTGTAGTTACCGTTACTCCCGTACTGAAGTATGAGGGTGGTGAGGCTGTTGGCCAGAGCGCAACATTCCAGGGAGAGAAGGTAGAAGGCAATGGTACAGAAATCGGCTACAAGGTTGGTGGTTCATACACCATGAAGGCAAACTTCAAGTATGTTCCCGCTATGCTCAGCAGCGAGCTGTATGCTCGTTTCGAGGCCAAGTTGGGTAAGAAGACCGTATCTATCCCCGAGGTAAAGATCGGTTACGGTGTACTCTCTACCAGCGAGTTGCTCAAGAAGTGTGTTATCACCGCCAGCACAGCTCCCGATGCATTCCAGCGCATTATCGAGCACAAGCAGGAGGCTAACATCAAGTTCCTGATCGGCCAGGCTAACCTGCGCACCAGCGAGCTTTCAAGTGTCAGCATCCAGGATCTCGTTAAGATCTTGAAGGAAATCAACGACATGCAGGAAGAGCGCGCTCTGCAGAACATCGAGGTAAGCGCATATGCCAGCCCCGATGGCGGTTACGCTTTCAACGAGCGCCTTGCAGAAAAGCGTCAGAACGTTTCTGCAAAGTACATGCAGAAGGAGCTGAAGAAGATCAAGATGGACGCAGAGGTAGACACCAAGTTTACTGCTGAGGACTGGGAAGGCTTCAAGGAGTTGGTAAGCAAGAGCAACCTTCAGGACAAGGACGTTATCCTGCGTGTTCTCTCTATGTACCAGGATCCCGAGGAGCGTGAGCAGCAGATCCGCAACATGAGCAGCGTATTCACAGAAATCGCTGAAGGCATTCTGCCCGAGTTGCGTCGTGCACGCCTTATCGTAAACTATGAGGTTATCGGCCGTAGCGACGAGCAGATCCTTGCACAGTTCAAGGAGGATGCCAGCAAGCTGAGCGTAGAAGAGCTCCTTTATGCCGCTAACACTCTGGTTAATGACAACGCTACCCGCAAGGCATGGTACGAGAAGACCACCAAGCTCTACCCCAACGACTATCGTGCTTACAACAACCTGGCACAGATGGCTATCATGGAAGGCAACGAAACTGCAGCACAGAGCTGGCTGCAGAAGGCTCAGAGCGTAAACTCTAAGGCACCCGAGACAAATGCTAATCTGGCTCTCCTCGCTCTCAAGAACGGCGACACCGCTAAGGCTGAGGCTCACATGGGCAACGCAAGCGGCAGCGACACCTTCAACGAGATTCTCGGCAACCTGAACATTGCCAAGGGCAACTATATCCAGGCTGAGCAGAACCTGAGCACAGTACAGACCAACAGTGCCGCTCTTGCACAGATCCTGAACAAGGACTACGCAAAGGCTAAGAACACTCTGGCTGCAGTTAAGACTCCCGATGCTACCACAAGCTATCTGAAGGCTATCCTCGCTGCTCGCACCAACGATGCCAGCGCACTGAAGAGCAACCTCAAGGCTGCAGTTTCTCTCGACTCTTCTTTGAAGGCAAGAGCTGCTAACGACCTGGAGTTTGCCAACCACAAGAACTCAATTGCCGACATCATAAAGTAATTGCATCAAACCATGCATCATGTTTTGAGCGACAAACTTTATATAGCAATCATATTCACCCTTCTTGCCCTCACCTCATGCGGTGGCAGGAAGGGTGAACTGCGTATAAAAGGAGAAATCAAGGGGCTGAACAATGCAGACCTGACAATATTCAGCAGAGACGGTGTGATACAAGGTATCGACACCCTGCATGTAAGGCAAGGAAAGATAGACTGGAAATGTCCTTACGACAAAGACAATGGAAGCCTTACAATCGTGTACCCCACATTCTCCACACTTACTGTTTTCGGAAGCAGCGGAGATGTAATCATACTGGAAGGAGAGTCCAAACAGCTCAACTCTACTAAAGTCAGCGGCAACGAGCACAACGAAGCATATACAAGACTGCGCTTACAGATAGAATCTGCAAAGGCAGAAGAAAAGGACAGTCTGAAAAAGGATTTCATCAAACAGCATCCGGAATCACCTGTAACCAGAATGCTACAATTGGAAGAACTGGTTTCACAAGAATCCTTCTCATTGAAAAACGGAGAAGAAATACCAGAATTTTCCCTAATCACACGCAAAGGGGATACTATAAACAACGATAGCATTAAAGGCAAATACGCCCTGTTTGCCTTTTGGGCAAACTGGCGCGGCAAAACCACCCAAGTGAACACCTGGATACGCCGCCTCAGACGACAGGCACGCCAGCCTCTGGTCTGCATATCATATAACATGGATGTAAACGACAACATCCTTGGATACATAGAACGCACCGATACCATCACATGGCATAGCTATTGCGACCAAAAGGCTTTCTTGTCAGACCTGCCATCACAACTTGGAGTGCGGGATTTGCCACTCTTCGTACTTACCGATACATGCTCCCGAATCATAGCTGTGGGCAGTAACTGGAACAAAGACATCGAACCAACGGTTAAAGACGAACTGTTAGTAGATAACAGAGAAAGCGCCGAAAAGTAACACCTGCACACCTCCTCGGACATACGACATGAAATACGAACTACTCTTATCACGAAGGTACCTCTTCTCCAAGAAAAGTCACAACGCCATCAACATCGTTTCGTTGATAGCTGTTGTTGGAGTGGCAGTAGCCACAATGGCCATGGTAATAGTGATGAGTGTATTCAATGGTTTCCAGGGGTTGGTTGCAGAATTGTTCACCGGTTTTGATCCGGAACTTCGCATCACGCCTGCCGACGGTACTTCGCTGGACCTTGCAGACGAGAGAATATTGGCGCTTGCCCAATCCAAGGATGTGGCAGTATTTACGCCTGTTGTTGAAGGTCAGGCACTGGTTGTAGCAGAAAACAACCAGAAGGTGGTGATACTAAAGGGCGTTGCCGACAATTACACGCAACAATCCGGAATTCTGGATGCCCTGTATGGCGACGGCGAACCCACTCTGCATCTGGATGTCATCGAGTATTGTGTTCCCGGACTGCAACTGTGCAACCAACTGGGATTACCCATATACTTCGACAAACCGCTGGATGTCTATGCCCCCAAGAAAGGCGAACGTGTCAATATGGCAAACCCGAGGGCAAGTTTCAATAAGGACGAGCTTAATGCATCCGGCCTCGTGTTCAGCGTCCACCAACCCAAATATGATTCCGAATATATTCTGTGCTCTCTTGGCTTTGCACAAAGGATATTCGAACTGGACAACAAGGCCACTGGTATAGAAATCAAACTTACCTCATCAGGAAGCAGAGAAAAAATAGAGGCCTTGCTTGGCGACGGTTTTTGCATCAAGGATCGCTATGAACAACAGGAGGATGTTTTCCGCATAATGCAGATAGAGAAACTTATTTCATATTTCTTTCTTTGCTTCATCCTACTGGTAGCGTGCCTGAATATCATGGGCAGTTTAAGTATGCTCATGATAGAGAAACGGGAAGATGTGAAGACATTGTCTGCACTTGGTTCAACAGATCAGCAGATACGCCGTATATTTGCCTTGGAAGGACTGATGATCATTTTTGGCGGTGCAATGGTGGGAATGCTGATTGGACTTGTCCTTTGCCTTCTTCAGCAATGGTTTGGCTTTATACGGATGGGACAGAGCGAAGGAAGTTTCATCATTGATGCTTATCCCGTAGTCGTGAAAATCGGCGATCTGTTGTTGGTTTTGCTAACTGTGGTGCTCTTTGGATTCCTCAGCGTAATGTGGGCGACCAAGCGACGGAGAAATCTGTAGACAAGCCTGCTCGGTTCATCGGACAAAAGGAAACTGCACCAGCATTTGAGAGTCTTGCTACTCAATGCTGGTGCAGTTTCTATATCTGGTGGAAACAGTTTAACCCACCTGGCTACCGCCTTTCACCTCGTCCATGGTGGTGGTTACAGAGAGGTCGCCATTGAAGTTTACAGCCGAAAGTATCATGCCGTGGGATTCCTCGCCCATCATCTTGCGGGGTTCGAAATTGGCAATGAAGAGAACGCGCTTGCCTACCAACTGCTCTGGTTCGTACCACTGTGCTATGCCGGACAGGATAGTGCGGTCCTGACCGCTACCGTCATCAAGAGTGAACTTCAACAGTTTCTTACTCTTCTTCACCTTCTCACAAGCCTTTACAAGACCCACTCGGATATCCATCTTCTCAAAGTCCTCGAAGGTTACGGTAGGCTTCACGGGTGCAGCCACGTAGGCAGCCTCCTCGTTGGCCTTCACGGTGTCCTCCAGCTTCTTCACCTGAGCGGCAATAGCTTCGTCCTCTATCTTGGTGAAGAGCAGTTCGGGTTTGGGCATCTGATGTCCTTCCTGCATGAGTGTAGTACTGCCCAATTCCTCCCAGGAGAAAGTTTCCATGGCAAGCATTTCCCTCAGCTTCTGGCTGCTGAATGGCAAGAAGGGTTCGAAGGCTATGGCCAGATTGGCAGTCAGTTGTAGTGATATGTTTATGATGGTCTTCACACGCTCGGGGTCGGTCTTTATAACCTTCCAGGGTTCGCAGTCGGCTATGTACTTGTTGCCGATACGTGCCAGGTTCATGGCCTCCTTCAGTGCGTCGCGGAAGCGGAAGTTCTCCAGCAGTGACTCCAGTTTCTCTTTCACGCCACAAAACTCGGCCAGAGTTTCGCGGTCGTAGTCGGTCAGTTCGCCACAGGCAGGCACCTTGCCCTCATAGTACTTCTGTGTGAGTTGAAGGGCACGGTTCACAAAGTTACCATACACCGCCACCAGTTCGTTGTTGCAGCGTGCCTGATAGTCTGCCCATGTGAAGTCGTTGTCCTTTGTTTCGGGGGCATTGGCGGTAAGGACATAGCGAAGCTCGTCCTGTCTGCCGGGCATATCTACGAGGTATTCATTAAGCCATACGGCATAGTTCTTGCTTGTAGATATCTTGTTGCCCTCCAGGTTCAGGAACTCATTGGATGGCACGTTGTCGGGCAGGATGTATTCGCCGTGAGCCTTGAGCATGGCAGGGAACACGATGCAATGGAATACGATGTTGTCCTTGCCAATGAAGTGCACCAGACGTGTTTCGGGGTCCTTCCACCAAGTCTCCCACGAACCCAGTTCGGGGCGTGCGTCGCACAGTTCCTTGGTGTTGCTGATGTAGCCTATGGGAGCGTCAAACCACACGTAGAGCACCTTGCCGTCGGCTCCTTCCACGGGAACGGGAATACCCCAATCCAAGTCGCGGGTCACGGCACGGGGGTGCAGACCTCCGTCCAGCCAACTCTTGCACTGGCCGTACACGTTGGGGCGCCATTCCTTGTGCTCCTGCAGAATCCATTGCTCCAGCCACTCCTGGTCCTTGTCCAGAGGCAGATACCAGTGCTTAGTCTCCTTCTGCACCAGGGGGTTGCCTGTCTCGGCGTTGTAGGGGTTGATGAGTTCCTCAGGAGAAAGAGTTGCACCGCACTTCTCGCACTGGTCGCCATAGGCATCGGCAGCATGGCAGCGAGGACATTCACCCTTGATGTTGCGATCAGAGAGGAAACGGCCTGTTGCCTCGTCGAAGAACTGCTCGGTCACCTTCTCCACGAACTTGCCCTCCTCATACAGTTTCTTGAAGAAGTCGCTGGCAAACTGATGGTGTATTGGACCACTGGTGCGTGAGTACACATCAAAGGAGATACCGAACTTCTCAAAAGAGTCCTTAATAATTCCATGATAACGATCAACAACCTCCTGTACGCTGATACCCTCCTTACGTGCACGGATAGTTACTGGCACACCATGTTCATCACTACCACCGATGAACAGTACGTCGCGCTTCTTCAGTCGCAGATAACGCACATATATGTCTGCAGGCACATAAACGCCAGCCAAGTGTCCGATATGTACTGGACCATTGGCATAAGGCAGAGCCGAAGTGACGGTAGTTCTTTTGAAGTTCTTTTCCATATTAGTCGTGTATATATTATTCTGCCTACAAAGGTACTATAATAATTTTATACGGCAAAGCCAAGAATAAATAAAAACGAGGAACGACCAGCAAGTCGTTCCTCGTCAATGTATTTCCCTAAATATAAGGAGTCTTTAATTACAGTGCACCAGCAGTCAGAATCAGCACGAGCAGGCCAAGAATGGCGTACAACTCGGGGAATACGGCCAATACCATGGTAGTACCGAAAGCGTTGTGGCCAGCACCGATGGCGCTGATACCGTTGGCACAAACCTTAGCCTGACGGATGGCAGAGAACAGACATACCAGACCGCAAGCCAGACCTACACCGAATACGGCGCAAGCGGTGACCATGTCAACATCGGGAGTTGCAAGACCCTGCAACATGAAGAAACCTACGAAGCCGTACAGACCCTGAGAAGAGGGAAGTGCAGACAGACCCATGTAGGAACCGCCAGCATTGGGGTTCTTCTTGAAAGCACCGATAGCGGCATTACCGCAGATAGTTACACCATAAGCACTGCCTACGCCAGACAGGGCAACACACAGGGCAATGCCCAGATAAACCAAAAAGATTTCCATAATTTTCTTTTGTTTTTAATGATTATTGTTTTGTTTGTTATTTCAATTTGCGGAAGGGATCATACTCCTTGCCGCCACCGGCAAAGTCGGCGTTCTTGAAGAACTCCACGAAGGTAAGACGCATGGGATGCACGAAGGCACTGATCATACTCAGGGCAAAGGTGATGCCATGACCAAGGAGCAGGATGAGCACCATGACCAGAATACGCAGCCATAAGTCCAAATCTGCCGTCATGTCCAAAGCCAGTGAGTTGAACACACCACCCAGCACACCACCGGTAAGACCGAGGGCAAAGAGACGAATGTAACTGAGCAGGTCACCCAACAGGCCCGTTGCCATGCCATAGGTTTCCCACACACCGCCACCTATGTTGCTAAGCACGCCCAGAACGGGCTTCTTGTAACTGGCGGGATTGTTGTACAGGAATATGCCCACAGCACTGATGCCTATGATGCCCATCAGCAGGTACTGCACCCACATGGCCAGTTCCACACCGCATGCGGGCAGACCATAGAGCACGATGGCGCCAAGCAGAACAACAACCCACGAGAAGGTGCCCACAGCATAGGGCCAGCCATAGTTCTTGATGGCCTTGCATCCCTTCAGTATCATGCCCAGGAGCACCTGCACCATGCCGATGATAACGGAAATAACCATCATGGGGCTGTAGCCGAAGATGGGACCCACGCCATTATCGTTCAGGAAGTAGGGCTTGACAGGTTCCAGGAACGCCCAACTCTGCTGGGTGAGGTCAATGCCGAACAGGGTGCCGCAAGCCAGACCGCACACCACGGTGGTTCCGCCCAGCCACATGGCCAGACGTCCGTAGGGCTTCATGTCCTGCGCTCCCTTCAGAGCAAGGAACAGACCCACAAGGAAGATGAGCAGACCATAGCCGGCATCGCCCATGCACAAGCCGAAGAACAGCATGAAGAAGGGGGCGAAGAACTCGGTGGGGTCCAGGTCGGTATAGTTGGGCAGGGAGTACATCTTCAGGATGGGTTCGAACAGGCGCGAGAAGCGTCCGTTGGTAATCTGCACGGGAACGTCGTCCTCGTAGGCAGGATCCTGCATGTCATAGTAGATGTGAGCCTTGTCCAGGTATTCGGTCAAAGGAGCGGTAGAGTCGGCACGCACCCAGCCAAGCATCAGGTGCAGGACATCGCCACAAGTCTTCTCGGAACTGAGATGCACCTTGTTCAGGGAAATATCGTTGCGCACCTCCAGCATGCCCTCCTCCAGAACGGGGAGCAGACCGTTTGCCACGGCCGACATCTGCTGGCGCACCATGAACTTCTGCTTCTTCACCTCGCCAATCTCGGCATGCACCTGAGAGAGTGATTTCTGTGGCAGGGTGATGTGCTCTGCCGCTATCTCAGGACGGGACTCGGAGAAGGTAACGAAGTAGGTCTTCTTGTCATACTCGTTTACAGGTACTGCAAAGAAGTTGTCCAGCCACTCGGCCTTGAACCTCTTGCTCGTACAACGGAAGAAATGCATCTCCATGCCTATGGTCTCGGACAGGCGCTGCACCTTCTCGGGAGAGAAGTCGCCCCAAGGCTCGAGCATTTCAAACTCCTTCTTCAGTTCGTCCTCCTCGTGCAGAAGCACGTTCTCCTGCACCTGCAAGTCCTCTACCTTCTGCAAGAGGCTGAGGGGAGTGTCGTACTCGGGAGCAACAGCACCTAACTTCAATGCATACTTCGTGCCATAGATCTTCAGGAAGTCCAGGGCACGGGCATAGCGCTGCTCCAGGTAGATGGCCTCCTGCAACTCTGTGCTGGTAGCGCCCTGCTGCAACTGGGTAACGTGTACCACACCCAGTTCGCGGATAGACTCTATGAAGCCCTCGTATTCACGGTCGGTCACCAAAAAGGTGAACTTCTTCATTTTTTCAATCATAAGCCTCTACCTCCTCTCCTTCTGCTGATGATTCCGGTTCCACTGCCTGTGCACGCTTTGCCTGAAGACTCTTCAGGATCTTCTGGCTGGACTTGGACAGGTTCTCCTCGTCCTCCATGAAACGCTTGATCTTGCGTATTGCCTCCTGATAACCAGGTATCTGTACCTTCTCAAAGAGATTAACCTTCTGTGTGGTCTTTCGGCGCGCATGGTCCAACAGGTCCAACTTGGCCAGCACAAACTCGCGTTCTACGGCAGTCTTGGCCAATCCCTGCAGAAGCAGTATTCCGTCAAAGTACCATTTCGGGGCGGAGAAAAGTCCGAAGGGCTGCACCTCCAGGCTGATGTTCAGCAACAAGGGCACGCGGACACCGGCAATCTTCTTCTCGCCGAGTTCCACATCCTTGAGCGACACCAGAGAAGCGTCGAATTCACCCCACAGAGCATACATGGACTCGTAACCTTCTATCTGCTGCTGAAGTCTTTCTTCCAGCAACTCGGCCTCATCCTTGCATTTCTTCACCTCAAGACGCAGCGCAGTCTCCTTGCTCTTGATGATAGGCAAGGTACGCTGACGCATCTTCAAGTTCTTTTCCAGAGCCTGCAGTGACGTTTTGTTAAACTGATATTTAATTGCCATGACTATTTCTTAGTCCAATACTGGTCAGTAAACTCCTTCTTGATATTAAGTTCCTCCAACTCAAAGTGCTTGTTGAAGAGAGACCATGTCACATCCAACATCTCCTCCGTATTGAGGTTCACGTCGATGGCCAGAAGTTTCTCTGCATAGTCCTTTGCATAGTCCAGACAACGATTGTCATAGTCGGTCAGGTCGAAGCCGTTCTCCAGCTTTGTCTTCGCATTGGCAGCATCGGCATAAAGGCGGATAGCGGCATTCATGACCTGGGCATGGTCCTTACGTGTCTTCTTACCGGCAACGAGCTGCTTCAGACGAGAAAGTGAACGGAAAGGATCAACGACAACCTTACCAACGTCGCTATCACGGCGCAGATACAACTGACCCTCGGTGATATAACCGGTGTTATCGGGCACAGCGTGGGTGATGTCGCCACCGCTCAGGGTAGTTACGGCAATGATGGTGATAGAACCGCCACCTACGCTCTCGGGGAACTGAACTGCCTTCTCGTAGATCTTTGCCAGGTCGGAATACAGAGAACCGGGCATAGAGTCCTTGGAAGGAATCTGGTCCATACGGTTGCTTACGATAGACAGAGAGTCGGCATAAGATGTCATATCAGTGAGCAGCACCAATACTGTCTCGTGCTTCTCTACAGCGAAATACTCAGCTGCTGTCAGTGCCATATCGGGGATAAGCAAACGCTCCACGGCAGGGTCCTCGGTGGTATTGATGAAAGAAATAATTCTGTCCAGCGCACCTGCATTGGAGAAGGTGTTGCGGAAGAAATAGTAGTCATCGTTGGTCATACCCATACCGCCCAGAATGATCTTGTCGGCCTTCGCACGCATTGCCACCATAGCCATCACCTCGTTGAAGGGCTGGTCGGGGTCGGCAAAGAAAGGAATCTTCTGACCAGACACCAGAGTATTGTTCAGGTCGATACCTGCAATACCAGTGGCGATGAGTTCGCTGGGCTGCTTACGGCGCACGGGGTTCACCGAAGGACCACCGATTTCCACCTCCTTGCCCTCAATCTCAGGACCGCCGTCAATGGGATGTCCATAGGCATTGAAGAAACGGCCTGCCAGGTCGTCGCTCACCTTCAGCGAAGGAGCCTTGCCAAGGAAAGTAACCTCGGCATTGGTGGGGATACCGCCGGTACCCTCAAACACCTGCAGGGTAACGTCGTCGCCCACTATCTTTACCACCTGAGCCAAACGGCCGTTGATGGTTGCCAGTTCGTCATAACCAACGCCCTTTGCCTTCAGCGAACAGGTAGCCTTGGTTATCTGGCTTATCTTTGTATATACTTTCTGAAATGCTGTTGCCATACCTTATATATATATATTATAACATTGCTTCCACCTGCTTCTTGAAGTCATAGTACTGCTCGCTCTTGTAGACAGAGTAGTTCATCTGCTTGCACAGGTTTATCATCTTCTTGAAATACTTGGTAACTTCCTCAAAGTCGGCGAAGGTATAATCATCCTTATCGCAGATGGCGGTCACAAGGTTCAGAATCTCCTCCTGACGCTCCAAAGGCGTAACGGCATCTATCTCGTCGAAGGCGTCCTGCTGAAGGATAACGAAGTCGATAATCTCGGACTTCCAGAATGTCACGTGATACTCAACGGGCACACCGTCGTCACCCAGAATGTTGATCTGCTCGGCAATTTCCTTACCGCGCTGCATGCGGGTCTTCAGGGCCAAAACCTTGGGAATCCACTCCTCGTTGATATGTCCCTTGATATACTCTGCAAATTCGGGATATTCGAGATACTTAGAGTAAGAATCAATTGGGTTAACGGCAGGGTAACGCTTCTTGTCGGCACGGTCCTGCTCCAATGCGTAGAAACAACGTGCCACCTTCTTGGTATTCTCAGTCACAGGTTCCTTCAGGTTACCACCAGCGGGTGATACGGTACCGAGGAAGGTAACGCTGCCCACCTCACCATTGTTCAGGTACACATAACCAGCACGGCCGTAGAAGTTTGCAACCAATGCGCCCAAGTCCATGGGGAAGGCATCGGGACCAGGCAATTCTTCCATACGGTTACTCATCTCACGCAGAGCCTGTGCCCAACGAGAAGTAGAGTCCGCCATCAGCAGCACACGCAAGCCCATTGAGCGGTAGTACTCGGCCATGGTCATGGCAGTGTACACGGAAGCCTCACGCGCAGCAACAGGCATATTAGAGGTATTAGCGATAATGATGGTACGCTCCATCAACTTACGACCTGTATGGGGGTCGATAAGTTCGGGGAACTCGGTGAAGATTTCCACAACCTCGTTGGCACGCTCACCACAGGCGGCAATGATAACGATGTCGGCCTCGGCCTGCTTTGAAATGGCATGCTGAAGTACGGTCTTACCTGTTCCGAAGGGACCGGGGATGAAGCCGGTACCGCCCTCTACAATGGGGTTAAAGGTATCGATGGTGCGCACACCTGTCTCCAGCAGCTTGAATGGACGGGGCTTCTCCTTGTAGTTGGTCATGGCAAACTTCACGGGCCAGCGCTGCACCATGGTAACGTTTATGTCCTCGCCAGCCTCAGTGGTCAGCACAGCAATGGTATCATTCACCTTGTACTGTCCGGCAGGAACAATGCTCTTCACTACGGCAGTGCCTTCCATCTGGAAAGGAGCCATAATCTTCAATGGCTGGTGGTTCTCCTCCACCTTACCAAGCCAATCACTGCTCTGCACACGGTCACCAGCCTTCACAATGGGTTCAAAGTCCCACAGACGGTCCACATCCAAAGGAGCGGTGTACTGGCCACGGCGCAGGAACACGCCATCCATCTTGTCGAGGTCATTCTGCAGACCATCGTAGTTCTTACTCAGCATACCGGGGCCAAGCTGTATCTCCAGCTGGTGTCCGGTGAATTCGGCCTCGGAGCCTACCTTCAAGCCACGTGTACTCTCAAATACCTGAACGTACACATCGCTGCCCACGACCTTGATGACCTCAGCCATCAGGCGGTCGCCGCCAGTTGTAATGTAGCATATCTCACCCTGGAGTACAGGTCCGTCCACACGGAGTGTCACCATGTTAGAGACTACGCCACTAACTATACCTTTTGTCATATCTTGTTATATTATTTTCCTTGAAAAAAGTTTGGGAATGCTTTGTATGGATCAAGCCTTGCGCTTGTACTCCTCGGGGACGCGTGCCGAACCTCGCAGGTCGTCGATAATCTGCTGGAAGCGTGCCTTGCCGTGCTCCACATCCAGATTGGCCCAACGGTACTGCATCTCCAGCTTGCACATGTATGCAAACACGGCATCTATGCTGAAGGGCTCGAAGAAGGTCTGCTCGTCCAGCCAGAGCCACTTGAAGGTGTCTATCATCTTCTCCTTCTTCACGGGGTCGGTCTCCTCCACGATCTTCTTCAGTTCCTGGATGTTGTCCATACCCACGTGCTTGATGAAGTCCTTGGCGTTGTTCTCGCGTATCATGGTCTGAACCTCGCCCTCGCCCTTGATGAAATCCGTTGCCTTCCATCCCTGCTTGTTGGCAAGCATGGCGGTGAGGATGTTGTTGATGTCCATGTTCAACTGGTACCAGCTGCGTACAAATGCGTTGGAGCAGGTGCGAATGGCATAGTCGTAGAACAGGTACAGCATCTCGTCCTCGGCGAAATATCCCTTCTTGTCCTTGTTGAAGTTCCATGCACGGGCAAATTCGCTCATGAACACGGGGTAGCGGTGCACGTTGAAGTTCAGTTCACGGGCACTGGTAATGAGGTCGATGTACTGCTCCCGGGTAAATCTGCCAGGGTATTTCAGTTCTGCCTCCGCGTCCTTCAGCATTGCCACCAGATTGCGGCAATCGTGCAACAGGAAGTAGTAGTTCGCCATCAGCTTGGCATCCCAATGGGTCAGCGACTCTTGCAGCTGCTCCATGAATTCGTCCATGTCGCATCCCGGCTTGGTGTCCGAGAAATTTATCTCGGGCAAACCGGCCATAAGACAATAGTAGTTTGCCATCTTCTCGCTTTAGAACAGCATCTGCACAAGTTGCGGACGCAGGAACGACTTAAAGTAATCCTCAAACTCTTCCTTACCGAAGCTCACCTTGTAGCTACCGTCCTCGGGCTGGATGGTGAACATGGCATTGCGGCCGTTTACCTTCTCTATGCTAACACCCTTGTCCAGCACTGCCTTTGCCTCCTTGGCAAAATAGGCCTTCAGTGCGTCTGCATCGGCAGATTCTATCACGATGGGCTCGTTCTCCGCCCACTTGGTTGCCAGAGCTACGGTGAACTTGCACAGGAAGTCCTTGTCGGACACGAGCTTGTCCACTGCCTGACCGAC
>JAFYVX010000228.1 GCA_017558255.1 Bacteroidaceae bacterium | reverse complement strand
TGATAGCACGCTTGCCCTTGGTGCAACAGGAAATAGTACACCTGCGCTTCTACGAGGATCTGTCGTTCAAGGAAATAGCACAGGTAACTAATGTGAGCATAAACACCGCCTTGGGGCGTATGCGCTACGCCACAATCAATCTACGTAAGATGATTATGGAAAATGCCCTGGACCTGGCAGTGTAGGGGAGGGATGAACGGTGAACGGGGAGCAGCTTCGCTGCGGTTAATCGCAGCACTGCTGCTGGTTAATCGCAACGGAGTTGCTGGTGAATCGTCGCATTGCGACTGGGTATCCTTTAACCGTTGCTCCGCAACATTAACCTGCGACCCTGTCGCTATTAACCGCTGCTCTGCAGCTTTTAACCTTTCGTCTTCGTCTTCGTCCGAATAAAGGTGAACGGATGAGCGGTGAGCGGATGAGCGATTAGCGTTTAACGGTGAGTGGATTAGCGGGAGCAATGTGCTTTCCTTTTTTCGCTTAATCTTTAATCTTTACTCATTTCTCATTTCTCATTTCTCATTTCTCTTTCCTCTGTCCTCTCGACCTTACTTCGGTCTATATTCCCTGGCGAATTGTCGTAGGGTTTCAAGAACTTCCTTTCGGGGCAAAAGAATGGGGTGGGGTAAAGGTAGTGGCATAGGCATCTGGAAAATGGTTCATACATAAGGATAACGAAAGACGGTTCCCGTATATTGTGTGGGGAACCGTCTTTTTTAGTATTTCACCAATATCTCGTTGATATGTTATCCGTGCTAATCTGTCTAATCTGTGTCGTCAATGCATCAGTCTTGCGAGTAGTCGGACAGGATCTTGCGGTAGATGGACAGTATTGTGCTCTTGCGTATGAAACCAACGAAGGTTCCCTCCTGGTCGGCAACCGGCAGGTTCCATGAACGGGTGCGGTCGAAGGTCTTGATTACAGAGTCCATACTATCGTTCACGCCCAGTATGGCAGGAGAGTCTGCCATCAGCTGCGACACGCGGAAGCGGTTGAACAGTTCCGGTCGGAACACTAAGTGTCGTATGTCGTCCATGCGCAGTATGCCCACCAGTTGCATCTGTCGGTTTACCACCGGGAATACGTATCCCTTGCTTGTAGCCACCAGGTTTGCCACGTCCCCCAGTGTCTGGTCGGGATACAGCACCCTGTCGGTCTTCTCCACCACCGAGTCCATGCTCATGAGCGTCAGCACCGAGCGGTCGGTATGGTGCGTGAGCAGTTCGCCGCGCTGTGCCAGTCGCATGGCATAGATGCTGTGAGGTTCGAAAAGCTTTATGGTCAGGTATGCCACCACAGCCACCATCATCAGAGGCATGAACATGCCATAACCACCGGTCAGTTCTGCTATCAGGAAAATGCCCGTCAGCGGTGCGTGCATCACACCGCTCATCAGTCCACACATGCCCAGCATGGCAAAGTTGCACTCGGGCACCTGTATGCCTAATATGCCATAGATGTTCCACAACCTTGCAAACACGAAACCGGCTATGCAACCTAAAAACAGTGAGGGCGCGAATATACCACCACAACCACCACCGCCGTTCGTTGCTGTGGATGCAAACACCTTCATCAGGACAACCAGTATCAGGTAGGGGATGAGCATGCGTGCATGTCCGGCAAAGAACGAACCGTTCATTGCTTCCTGCCAGTCTTCCATGCCATTGCCGTTGAGTAGCAGTTCTATGAGCGTATAACCTTCGCCATAGAGCGATGGGAACAGGAAGATGAGTATGCTCAGCATGGCACCACCGAAGAGGAACTTCCTGTGCGGTACCCCTATTCGGCGGAAGATGCCCTCCAGCCAGTTCATGGTTCGGGTAAAATAGAGCGCCACCAGACCGCATGCCACACCCAATGCCAGATAGGCAGGGATACGGTTTACGGAGAAAGCGTTACTGAGATTGAATTCAAACACCGATGCTGTGCCAGAGAGAGTGAACGTTACTGCAACAGCCGTGACGCAACTTACCAGCAATGGCAGCAACGAACCCATAGTGAGGTCTATCATCAGCACCTCCAGCACGAATACCAGTCCGGCTATGGGGGCCTTGAATATGCCTGCCACGGCACCGGCCGCACCACATCCCACCAGCAGCATCATGTGTCGGTTGGACAGGTGGAACATACGTCCCAGGTTGCTGCCTATGGCACTGCCCGTAAGCACAATGGGAGCCTCGGCACCCACACTGCCACCGAAACCGATGGTCACTGCCGATGCCAGAACCGATGTGAAGGTGTTGTGCAGTTTTATCTTGCTCTTGTTGCGTGCTATGGCAAAAAGGATCTTCGTTACGCCATGACTGATGTCGTCCCTCACGATATAGCGTATGAAGAGCATGGTCAGTCCTATGCCCACCACGGGAAATATAAGGTAGAGCCAGTTTGCTCCGGTGCTGGAGAAACTATAGGTAAGCACGTGCTCAATGGTGTGGATAATCCATTTCAGCAACCATCCTGCCAGAGCGGTGAAGATGCCCACGAGGAAACTTATCATCAGCACGAATCGCTCGTCGCTGATTTTTTCTCTATGGCGGCGTCTCCATTGCAGAAGAACAGCGGCAAGATTGCGCAGAATACCATGTTTATGAAGTAAATCCATTGTACAGATTACAGATTACAGATTACAGATTACAGAGCAAAGTTGAAAGTTGAAAGATGAAAGATGACAGATGGCAGGTTCGTTAAACCATCAACATTAAACATTAATCACTCACCGCTCATCGTTCATCACTTTTTCGTTTGTTAGTCACTCCCCTTTCAGTTGTAACCACTCCCCTCTCTTGCAGAGGGGCTGGGGGAGAGTCCGTCCGTTTTCCGTTTTCACCTTTCCGTTTTCACCTTTCCGTTTACCTCACCTTATTATCTTCACGCTGCTGTCCAGTCCCAGTTTTATTATGCGGCTTGGAGTGCCGGGTATGTTGTCACCTCTGCGGAAGGAGCAGATATAGTCCACCTGCGACTTGATCTCCTCGCTTATCTCGCGGAATGTGCGTGCTGTGGGTTCTCCGCTTATGTTGGCACTGGTGCTCACCAGGGGCTTCTGCAGACGGTAGCAAATGTCGTGCGAGAACTGGTCACGTGTCACACGTATGCCCAGCGAACCGTCCTCGGCAACCAGACTGGGAGCCACACCGTCGGCACCGTCCAGAATTACTGTCACCGGCGAGTCGGCGGCATCGAAGATGTCCCATGCCACATCGGGGATGTTGCGGAAGTAGCGCTGTATGCGGTCTGCCTTGTCCACCAGACAAAGCATGGACTTTGCATCCTCACGCTGTTTTATCTCGTAGATTCGGCGCACGGCTTCTTCGTTGGTGGCGTCACATCCGATACCCCATACAGTATCGGTGGGGTAGAGGATGACTCCTCCTTTGCGCAGGCATTCGACGGCCTGCTTTATATCCATTTCGCAATTCATATGTTATTTTTTTAGAGTACAGATGACAGATGACAGAGTACAGATGAAAGAGCAAAGATGAAAGAGTAATGAGTAATGAGTAATGAGGAAAGGGAACAGCTCCGCTCACCGTTAAACGCTCATCCGCTCCCCGTTCATTCGCTCCTTTCTCCCCCTGAGACAGGGTGGCGAAGAAGGTCTTCAGAAGAAGCAGTAAATCTGCTTCTGTACCTTTTGAGGGTCGTACTCTCCAGTACGACGTGCGGACAACCCCGTAGGGGGAGGGGGTGGATAAAACCGCTCACTTCCTAACAGTATCTACTCCCCTCTCTTGCAGAGGGGCTGGGGGAGAGTCCCTCCGCTCACCGCTCACCGCTCACCGTTTATTCAGAACTCAGATGTAAAGTGGAACTGTAGGTGCTCGAAGTCCTGCTGTGCCATGCTGAGCACATATCCGCTGTCTGCCAGGAACACATCGCGTCCGTCGCGGTCCTTTGCCATGTACTGGTACTTGCGTTTCTTGAAGTTCTCCAGTTCTGCTTCGTAGCCCGGTTCGCACGAAATCCAGCACGCCTTGTGCAGATGCACAGGCTCCCAGCGGCACTTTGCTCCGTATTCGTTCTCCAGGCGGTACTGTATCACCTCGAACTGCAGCTGGCCCACTGTGCCTATTATCTTGCGTCCATTGAACTGGTTCACGAACAGCTGTGCCACACCCTCATCCATCAACTGGTTTATGCCCTTTTCCAACTGCTTTGTTTTCATGGGGTCGGCATTCTCTATGTACTTGAACATCTCAGGCGAGAAGGAAGGCAGCCCACGGAAGTGCAGTTGCTCGCCCTCGGTCAGTGTGTCGCCTATCTTGAATATGCCATTGTCGGGCAGACCCACGATGTCGCCAGCCCAAGCCTCGTCGATTGTCTCCTTGCGCTGTGCCATGAACTGTGTGGGGCTGGAGAAACGCACCGTCTTGCCGTTACGTATGTGCAGATATGGTGCATTGCGCACGAACTTGCCAGAGCACACCTTGCAGAATGCAATACAGGAGCGGTGGTTGGGGTCGATGTTGGCGGTAATCTTGAAGATGAAGCCAGTGAACTTCTTCTCATCTGGGGTCACCTCGCGCTCCTCTGCCATCACAGGTCGTGGTGCTGGAGCTATCTTGCAGAAGCAGTCCAGCAGTTCCTGTACGCCGAAGTTGGTCAGTGCCGAACCAAAGAACACCGGAGCCAGCATAGCCTCCTTGTACTCCTCTTCCTCAAAGGCAGGATACACGCCCTCTATCATTTCCAGGTCCTCGCGCAGTTTCTCGGCATCGGTGTCGCCCACCCACTGGTTCAGTTCCTCGCTATTGATGTCCACCTGCACTTTCTCCGTCACCTTCTGCTTGTTGGACTGGAACAGGTTCAGGTTCTGCTCATATATGTTGTACACACCCTTGAAGCGCTGACCCTGGTTAATGGGCCACGACAAGGGGCGCACGGCAATCTTCAGTTCTTCCTCCAGTTCGTCCAGCAGGTCGAAGGGGTCTCGTCCCTCACGGTCCATCTTGTTTATGAAGATGATAACCGGAGTCTTGCGCATGCGGCACACCTCCATCAGTTTGCGAGTCTGTGTCTCCACGCCCTTGGCACCGTCCACCACTATGATGGCGCTGTCCACGGCGGTAAGTGTGCGGAAGGTGTCCTCGGCAAAGTCCTGGTGACCGGGGGTGTCCAGAATGTTAATCTTGTAAGGCTTGTCAGCAGGTGTCCCCTCGGGGGCATATTCAAACTCCATCACCGAAGTGGTAACGGAGATACCGCGCTGTTTCTCAATCTCCATCCAGTCGGATGTGGCGGTTTTCTTTATCTTGTTGCTCTTTACGGCACCAGCCACCTGTATCTGGCCACCGAAGAGCAGGAACTTTTCTGTCAGTGTGGTTTTACCGGCATCGGGGTGGGCTATGATGGCAAAAGTGCGCCTGCGTAGTATTTCTTCTGTCATATTTTATATTGTCTTTGTCAATGGTTAAATAACGGTGAGCGGTGAGCGTTTAACGGTGAGCGATGAGCGGATTAGTTTTCACTTTTCACCTTTCAGTTTTGTCCACCCCCTCCCCCTACGGGGACTCCACCCTGTCTCAGGGGGAGAAAGGAGCGGATGAACGGTGAGCGATTAGCGTTTAACGGTGAGTGGATTAGCGGGAGCAATGTGCTTTCCTTTTTTCGCTTAATCTTTAATCTTTGCTCTTTGCTCTTTGCTCTTGCCTCTAAACGTCAGCTCTCATATTTCTCTGCCAGCATGTTCAGCAGGGTACTGATGGCAGAGATGGCTGCTGAGGTTTCTGCACCTATGGGTTTGTGCTGCATGCGCAGCAGGGTTATGCCGTAGAGGGCATCCAGGGCCGTTTCCAGTTCGGGCTTCATTTTTCCGTTACCCTTGCTTCGCAGTTCCACTATGTAGGGCAGTGCCTTGTGGTATGTGGCATTGTAGATGGATTCCTGCGGATCTGCCAGCAGTTCGCGATGGCGGTCGGCGAGCAGGAATATGGTGTTGCGCACCACCTGCACGTGTCCGCGTTCCCGGCATCCCTCCTCGTGCATCATGCGTGCCAGACCGTCGTACCATTGCAGTGCCTGTTCCTGTTCCTCGTCGTCGTAGTCAAAGCGTGGCAGGTATTCCTCGGCTATGGTCTGGATGTCGCAGTTGTATGAACGAATGATGTCCTCCACCTGATACATGTAGAGGACATATGCTACGAGATTCTGTTTTCTGAGTTTCTTTGCTATAAGCATGTTGTGTGGAATCTTGTGTGTGTGTTAGATGTTTATGCCGAAGTGTGGCAACAGCGCCCACAGGAAACCGATAAGGCCAGCCACTATGACGATGCTGCCTATTATGCGGTTTATCAGGCATATTGTGTTCACCTGGAACTTCGACCTCACCTTATCTATAATATATGTCAGTACGAACCACCACAGCAATGCACCGGCAAAGATGGCAATGTAGCCCAGTCCCTGTTCCCAGTAGTGCTCTGGCACCACGAATTCGAAGCGTGCCATCAGCGCTATGAACAGCAGGATGATGAGTGGGTTGGAGAATGTTACCAGAAACCCGGTGATGCCGTTGTGCCACAGCGACCCTTTGTTGGGGTTAGTGGGGCGCAGGTTGTGCGTGGGGTTGCTCAGGTAGGTGTAGATACCGAAGATCATGAGCAGTATTCCGCCCATCACCTTGAACCAGAACATGTTGCGTGGATTCTCTATGATTTCCATCACGAAACTCATGCCCAGGAGCGATATGGCGGCATATATGATGTCGGACACGGCAGCACCCAGTCCGGTGACCAATCCATACCAGCGCCCCTTGTTCAGCGTGCGCTGTATGGTCAGAACACCAACTGGTCCCATGGGAGCGCTGGCCAGTATGCCCACAATCAGGCCTTTAATGACCAATTCCAGTGTATTGACAGGTTCTATCCACATAATATGTCTGCAAAGAACGGACTTTTTTTTCATTTTAACATACTTTTGTAATTAAAAAATAAGCATTATTGCAAAATAAGTGCTAACTTTGCCCATAGCGCAATATCAAAACACATTATAAATCGTAATAGCATGAATAAAAAACCCTATGTAATCGGATTGGACCTGGGTGGTACCAATTCAGTGTTCGGCATTGTAGACAAGAATGCAAAGATTGTCAAGTCTGTATCCATCCCCACTGCCGGTCACGGCACTGCAGAGAAGTATGTCAATGCTTGTGTGGAGGCCCTGAAACCCCTTATCGAAGAGGTTGGCGGCATTGAGAAGATCAAGGCCATGGGTATCGGTGCCCCCAACGGTAACTACTATTCCGGTTGCATCGAGGATGCCCCCAATCTGGAGTGGCGTGGAAACATTCCTCTGGTGAAGATGTTCCAGGAGGCTCTAGGCATTCCCGTGGTACTGACAAACGACGCCAATGCCGCCGCTATCGGCGAGATGGCATACGGTGCAGCCCGTGGCATGAAGAACTTCATCGAGATCACCCTGGGCACAGGTGTGGGTAGCGGTGTTGTTGTCAATGGTCAGCTGGTTTACGGTCACGACGGCTTTGCCGGTGAGCTGGGTCACGTCATCGTGGAGAAGAACGGTCGCGAGTGCGGTTGCGGTCGTCGCGGTTGTCTGGAGTGCTACTGCTCTGGCACAGGTATTGCACGCAGTGCTTTGGAGAAACTGGCCATCAGTCGTCGTCCCTCTTCCCTGAGAGATATCCTCAGTTCCAAGCTCGAGGCAAAGGACGTGTCCATCGCAGCTTCCAATGGTGACGAACTGGCACTGGAGATTCTGGCAGACACTGGTCGCCGTCTGGGAGAGGCTTGTGCCAACTTTGCTCCCTTCTCCAGCCCCGAGGCATTCATCTTCTTTGGTGGTCCCACCAAGGCAGGCGAACTGCTCATGTCTCATGTCCGCAAGGCATACGACGAGAACGTCCTCTTCGTCTACAAGGGCAAGGCCAAGATTCTGCTCAGCGAACTGGATGGCGCCAGCGCAGCAGTTCTCGGTGCCAGCGCTCTGGGCTGGGAAATGTAGGATAGAGTACAGAGTACAGATGATAGAGTACAGATGACAGAGTGCAGATGCGCTCACCGTTAAACGCTCATCCGCTCAAACTGTCCCCCTGAGACAGGGGTGACGAGCCCGTAGGGCGGAGGGGGTGGATAAACTGAAAGATGAAAGAGAACAGCTCCGCTCATCGCTCTAATAATCCCCAATCGGTCATTAGCGTATAACGGTCTAATGGCCGATTGGGGATAATAATCAAGGGCAGGTGCAGGTTTTTCTATGCCTGCCCTTGCTATTTTTGTAGTTTAGCGGACTTTTTTTGCTCCTATGGTATTGGTAAATAGTTAAAAAATACTAACTTTGCCCCGCTAAAGACTGATTTTCATCACAAAAACAAGCACATTCGCATCCAAACAAGCACAGATTTACAGTCCTCTTCACCATGATGGAGCGGCAACCATGCCGAAAGGGAAGTCTATATATATTATAATAATGTATATTTATCTCAATAAACCTAATAATTAACTAAACAAAAACAATCATGAGAAAAATTTTACTTTCGCTTGCTGTACTGTGTGGTACGATATGTACTTGGGCAGCGGTTGACCCCACAATCTCAGGCAAGGGTGTTACAGGAGTTGGAGAATATGCAACAACAATCAGTACTGATACTTGGTATCTGCTTCACAATCACGCTCGCAACTGTTATGTTAGTGAGGAAAATACTGCCATTAACATGCGCGGTGTTAGTAATTTTAGCCAGTTCCCTTTTGGAGCAGATGAAAAAGCTGGCTATATGTTTAAGTTCGAACCAACAGGTCAAGAGGGTCATTATTATATAAAATCAGGAAATGGTTTGTATTTTACTATCACTCAAGGAGGGTCTAGTGTAAGTAGTGAACCTGTGTCATATACCATTGGGCAAATAGGTGAAAATTTGGAACATTTTTATGCAGTAATGGATTCAGATGGTCGTGTACTTGATGGTAATGCAGCTGGTGGTACACTTGCAGGATGGGATAAAAATATTCCTACGACAACGGGTGGAAACAATTGTTATCATTTTCTCCCCCTTGAGTTTATAGATGCTGAGATATGGACAGTTTATCAAAAAGGTTTGTCAGCAGCAGCATCTCTTCCCTATGCTATTCAGCAGGCTTATGGCGTAACAGATTTTACGAAGTATACTTCCAATGCCAAGGAGGCTAATGAAGGTTCCATTGAGGCTTTGATAGATAACTCATATAATGATCCTTCTTTTTTCCATTCTTCATATAGTGCCAAGATTGGTGACTATCACTATTTGCAGGTAGAAGTTGCTGAAAGCATTAAAGATTTCTATTTCTATTTCAAGAAGCGTCAAGGTAACAACTATAACCGTCCCACTGAGATTGAAATTCAGGGTAGTGCAGATGGACAAGAATTTACTACAATAAAGACCATAAGTGAAGGTTTGCCAGTAGATGCAGGTGTATTAGACTACATGTCTGATGTTGTTAATGCAAGTGCAACAGTCAAGTATATCCGTTTTGTTGTAAAGCAGACAAACAGTGGAGCCAAAGATGCCGAGGACGGTCATCCTTTCTTTACTTTCTCTGAATTCTATGTTTTCTCTTCAAACAACGACGTAGCAAGTCTTGTGGCTTCTTACAAGGCCTTCGCTTCATCAAGCTTCCTGTCTCCGGACTTGGAATCTGTAGTAGAGGATTTGGTCAATGCAGAATCCGTTCTTTCTCTTGCGAATATCAAGAAGGAAATTAAGTCAGTGCTTGATGCCAATGAGAGCAACCATGCAGCTACTCCTGCACTTGGGCAATACACAACTACAGCCTACAATGCATTGAAGGCAGCCTACAATGCAGCTGGCGCCACACAGGAGTCATTGGAGAAGGCCATTGAGGATTTCCGCTATGCCAAAAATTTGCCTGTGTTTACTATTGATGGTGTTGTCTCTTATGCTTCAGGAAAGTCTATCTATGATGGAGAAGCACAAAACGATAAGGGTAATACTCATTACTTCAAAACTACGAATCTCTATGACAAGACTATGTGGTGGGCATTGGATTTTAATACCACTACTGTTGGTGTAGCAGAAGAAGTGGGAATCTATAATGTCGGTACTCATAAGAATTTTTGGAACTCTTCAACAATCAAGATCACTGAAACAAACGAAAATGATGGTGCTGGAATAACCGATGATGGTATATTCTTGTTCTACACTACAGGAAATAATACTCCTATCCATTATCAGGAGGCTGGTTCTTTGATAACACGTTGGGATTCTTATGATGCAGCTTCAGCTTCTGCCCATAAGTTCACTTATGTCGGCAATACTTATGAATTGGCTAACCTGACAGATGAGAAGATTCAGGCTCTTGCCGCATTGAAGACAGCATATGATGCCAAGGCTTATTACAAGAATGCTGTGGTAGGTGACGGACTCGGTCAGTATAAGGGTAACAAGGATGCTATCGTTGCCGAACTTGCCAAGGCTGAGGCGGTTTATATGAAGACTATCTCTCAGCAGGCCAACATGACCGTTGAGGAAATAAATGCTATTGCCAAGTCTATCACTGATGTTGCCGCTTTGACTTTGAATATGCCAAGCGCAGGCTTCTACCGTATAGCAAGCATGAACTCCAGTCTTCATCCAGAAAATAAGGGCAAATTCATTCAAAGCGATGGTGGAAATCTTAAATTAGCAGAAACCAAGGATGTAAACAGTATTCTGTATCTTGATGGTAGTAATATGATGATTAGTTATGCTTTGGGTTCTTATCTTAATAACTATAGTGCGCCCGAAGCCAAGGGAGGGGCTGGTTCTGCATGGACTTTCATTGAAAATGCCCAAGTAATTGGTACATATACTCTTGACAATCCAGCTGATAAGCAGGGCGGAGAACAATACTTCCTGTCAGACTGGACTGGCAATGTGACTTATGGCGGCAATGATGTTAATGCCGCATGGATGTTTGAAGAAGTAGCAGAACTCCCAATTACCATCAGTCCGGTCGGTTATGCTACATTCTACTGCCCCGTAGCTGTAACATTGCCTGAGGGTTTGAATGCTTACTATGTATCTTCAATAGCAAATGACAAGGCTCAAATGACAAAGATTTCAGAGGTTATCCCAGCAAACACAGGTGTAGTCCTTCAGGGTGAGCCTAAGTCTTACACTCTGACTATTGGTGGTGAGGCAGATGGTGTTACCAACTTGCTTGATGGTACCGTCGCTTCTACATACGTTGAACTTGAATCTTATGTCCTTTCTCAGAATAATGATGTGGTAGGTTTCTACAAGGCAGCTATGAACTTTGCTAAAAATGGTGAAGAACCATGGGCAAAGGTAGAAGAAAATGGTACTCACTTCTTGAACAATGCTTTCAAGGCATATCTGCCTGCAAGTGTAGTTCCTTTAACTGCTCGTTTCCTGAGCTTCGACTTCGGTACCGAGACCGCTATTGAGAACATCGAGGGTGCTGAGAACGCTGCTAACGCTGTAATCTACGATCTCTCTGGTCGTCGTGTTCAGAAGGCTCAGAAGGGTCTGTACATCGTTAACGGTGTAAAGGTTATCAAGTAATCCACTAATGGTAGGGACGCTGCGTGCAGCCTCCGCCAAATAAAACATTTAAAAGAATAAAACAATGAAAAAGACATATATGGCTCCTGCAGTGGAGGTAATCAAGGTAGATGCAGTCAACATGATGGCAATAAGTGTTCTGGGTTTCGGTACCACCGAGGTGGACACCTCAATGGGTGGTGTACAGCTTGGTCGTGAACTGACCAACGGCGTAAAGGATCTGGACCTCCTGTGGGACTAATCCCGTTGCAGTCAAGTTACATACTGTAACAGTAAATATTCTTCCAACTGTGGTACGATGCAATGTCGTGCCACAGTTTTTTTTTACAGAGTACAGAGTAATGAGTAGTGAGTAGTGAGTAGTGAGTAATGAGTAGTGAGTAAAGAGTAATGAGCAAAGAGACCACCTCCGCTCACCGCTCATCCGCTCCTTTCTCCCCCTGAGACAGGGTGGCGAAGAAGGTCTTCAGAAGAAGCAGTAAATCTGCTTCTGTACCTTTTGAGGGTCGTACTCTCCAGTACGACGTGCGGACAACCCC
>JAFYVX010000227.1 GCA_017558255.1 Bacteroidaceae bacterium | reverse complement strand
TCCATGTGCACGTCCATCCACTTCACGCCGGGAGCGGCCACGGAGAGGGCTAGGTCATGACATTCCTCCACGATACTGTATATTTCGCGTTGGCGTTGGGTAAAGCGTCCACCGATGGGAGTGGTGCGGGTGTGGTCGGAGCAGTAGTTCTCGTTGGTCTCTGCACCGCAGTCGCACAGGAGCAGACGGCCCTGTTCAAGGGGAGCGGGACTGGGATAGCCGTGCATAATCTCTCCGTGCATGGTTACGATGGGTGAGAACGACACCATGCAGCCTTTCGCTGATGCTATGCCCGATATGCGTCCGCATATCTCCTGTTCTGTGATGCCCGGACGTGCCATCTTCATGGCAGTAGTGTGCATTTCATAACCGATGGCACAGGCACGCTCTATCTCCAGAATTTCCTCCGCAGATTTGACGGCACGCTGGTCGATGACGGCCATAATGAGTTCAAGGCTTGCCTTGGCGCGCTGCTCTGAAGGGTGTATGCCGGTGAGGTCCATGAGTTGGATCATCAGGTCGTGGCGATAGGGGGGCAGGAAGTGTACCTTGCGCCCCTGGGCGACGGTCTTGTCGATGAGTTCCTTCAACTTTGCCATGGGGGCAGAGTTGGCCACGCCACTCTGTGCCGCCATGTCTGCCACGCTGTCTACGGAACCGAACCATACGATGTCTTCAATGTCGATGTCGTTGCCAATGAGCCACTCCTTGTTCTCGTCGGTGTCGATCACACCCACGAGTCCCTCGCGGTGCTGGCCGAAGTAGTACAGGAAGGAACTGTCCTGGCGGAATCGGTATGCATTGGCTGGATAATTTACGGGAGACAGGTTGTTGCCCATCAATACGATGAGACCCGACTTGATGCGCTGGCTCAGAACCTGGCGGCGGGTTATGTATGTTTCTTTATTGAATAGCATTTGTGTAAAGGTCGTTTTTGTTCTTTCTAGTGCAAATTTAGTGAAAAATGCTGAAAATTCCAACCTCTTCTCTATTAAATAATGTGAATAGGTGGAAATTACCAGCCAGTTTGCTCCCAATTGGTCATTTCGTACCATGGAGTCTGCTGGAAATCCCTGTTCCAACCCTTGGCGTCGTATTTCACGTTGGGTATGTGCATGGATATTCCTCCGTAATGCTCCTTGTCTTGCATGGAGCAGTGGAAGTTGCCGTGGGTGGAGGTTCCGTACATGCTATCCCAACTATAGGACCATGTGGGGTAGAGGACAGTCTTTTTCCATGCCATTTCCCAGGCGGCATAATCCTCTTCGCTGAGAACCCTGTGCATTGCAGAGCGCATGTCGTAGGGCACGGGCATGGCATTTTGGGTACTATAGGAGTTGCCATAGGCGGGGGCGTAAATCTGTATTCCAGCTGTTCCTGGCATGTTGTCTTGGGGAAATGCCGATGGGATGTACTTTGCAGTTTCTGCGCAGAACTCTGGGAAGTCCTCGCAAGAGATGGCGGAGAGAAGCACGCCCAGATTGGTTCCGTATGCAGATGCATATCCATCCACTATGCCTTGTGGGTTCGCTTGGCACAAAGAGTTCATGATCAAGTGGTATGGGGCGCCTTCACCGGGGATTTCGGTGGGCGAACCTATGATATAGGAGGCGTAGCTGTACAGATGGGATGCCACTTCCACGCTCTGCATGTAGCATGCGTCAAAGAATATGTATTCCATGCGTGGAAGAGAGGCGAGCACGCTGGCCAGTTCGCTGATTTCTATCCAGCTGCCCTTGTTTGATGTGCTGTTGCTCTCGTTGTCCACGATGATGGCGCGCGAGTTGCGGGTTTCGTCTATCCAACCCGATCCGTGGCTCCATAGTACCAGCGAGTATTTCTCGGAGGGGAAATTCTTGACGATGTCCTTTAGTATGCCTTTCATTGTGGCAGGATCTGCGCTGTTCAGGTCTGTGGCAAACTCTTTCCACGTGCTCTCGCCATTTTTGTTGTACAATAGGATGGAAGGTGTGTTTCTATTGTCTACGTAGACGACAACCTGACAGTTTTCGGGAATGTCCTTTGAACCTAACCGCATTTCGTTCAGGTCGTTGTTGCTGAAACCGTACAAGGAGTTTTCCGCTCCCATGTACACGATGACGGTGTTCTTCTTGAGAGGTTCGTTGGGTTGTGGTATTTCCTTGTTACAAGACAACAGGAGCATCGGTGCCAATACGGCAAAAACGGTGCGCAGTATGTGATGAAGTGTTTTTTTCATGCCCTTAATACATTTAATGCGTGCAAAGATAGAATAAATTAGTGAGAAAATTGCGGTCTCTGAGGTTAAAAAAAACGGTAAAACACCAGTTCCGTTGCCAATGGCCTATAGAGGGCATGGAAAAGTCGTCGTATTGAATGGGCTGAGTCGTCGTATTGTTTGAGGCGAGACGATACGGGGACTTCTCCTTTTCCTCGGGAGAAGGTTGAGGCGTTTTTTTTATGTTTTTCGTATAATAAAATGTGTGCAGC
Source organism: Bacteroidaceae bacterium (assembly GCA_017558255.1). Lineage (GTDB taxonomy): Bacteria > Bacteroidota > Bacteroidia > Bacteroidales > Bacteroidaceae > Physcousia. Next base: position 1,996 of record JAFYVX010000227.1, on the reverse strand, counting down.
CGACGTTATGTGGATGTATGCAATGGGCAGATAGAATAAAGCGAATAAGAATAGCACTGATAATTGCAGCAGTGCTGCTTAGTGTGGCTTCTTTGGTGGTGAGCCATTATCTGGTTCGTGACCTGAAGCGCGAGGAACAGGTGAAGATGGAAACCTGGGCCGAGGCCATGCGCTCTTTGGGTGAGGCGGACTCCAATGCTGACCTCTCGTTGGTGCTGAAGGTGCTGAACAGCAACAATACCATTCCGGTTAAGGTGGTGGATGCTGAGGGACGTGTGCAGATGGAGCGCAACGTGGAGGAAGAGAGCGCAACGCTTCCTCATTCCATACGCATAGCCTTGTCGGAAAAAGAATGGCTGGATGTATATTATACCGATTCGTTGCTTCTTCGCAGGCTTGCTCTTTGGCCTTATGTGCAACTGGGCATTGTGTTTGTTTTTGTGCTGGTGGCCATATATGCCCTGCTTAGCAGCAAGAAATCCGAACAAAACAAGGTGTGGGTGGGTTTGTCCAAGGAGACGGCGCATCAGTTGGGCACTCCCATCAGTAGTCTCATGGCCTGGGTGGAGGTGCTTCGCGAAACCTATCCCGATGATGTGCTTATCCCAGAAATGGGGCGCGATGTGGAACGTCTTCAGCTCATCGCCGAACGTTTTTCCAAGATAGGTTCTCTGCCCGAACTTAAGAGCACGGACGTAAGGGATGTTGTAGCACGTGTGGCAGATTATATCAGGAACCGTGCCAGTAACCATGTTGCCATAGCGACAGACATGCCGGAGGAGCGGGTTGAGGTTCCTTTGTGCGCACCTTTGTTCGAGTGGGTGGTGGAGAATCTTTGCAAGAATGCGATAGATGCCATGGAAAGCAAGGGCAGTATAACTATAGTAGTCAAGCAGGAAGCGTATCAGTGTGTCATTGAGGTTGCAGATACAGGAAAAGGCATTCCTTCCGGCAGGTGGAAGACAATCTTCCTTCCTGGTTTTACCACCAAGTCGAGAGGGTGGGGCTTGGGACTCTCTTTGGCCAAGAGGATTGTGGAGGAATATCACCGCGGACGCATCTATGTAAAGAGCAGTTCGCCCGAAAATGGTACCGTTTTTCGTATAGAACTGAGGTCGTAAGGCGAAGATTTTGAACAGTAAAGAAAAAAAGACGCCTTAAGTTTGGCGGAATTCATTAAAAAGTCGTATCTTTGCACCCCGATGGATAAAGTGTACGGCTACAAAGTGGATTTGAAGGGCATGACAGAGGATGCTGTGTCGCATCGCTGGGTGCTTTCAGACGACTTCTTCTCCGCTGTGCATGGGCCAGAAATAGAGAAGGGACAGGTAGATGTGGCACTGCGGGTGAAACGAACCGCCGAAGCTTTTGAATTGGAGTTCCAGTTTGACGGTCAGGTGGAAGTGGAGTGCGACAGATGTCTGGAACCGATGAACTTGCCCGTCCATGGAGAATGCAGTCTTGACGCCAGACTTGGCGAAGAGGATGATGACGATGGCGATCTGATAACCGTGGCCGAGAATCCCGGTGTCTTGGATCTTTCGTGGTATCTGTACGAGATGGTGGCTTTGGGGATCCCCATGCGCCATGTACACCCCGAGGGGCAGTGCGATGCTGCGGTCGTTGAAAAGCTCAGTGGAGCAGGCAAGGAAAAACCTGTTGATCCGCGATGGGCTGCATTGGAACAGTTGAAAACAAAAACTAATAATAAAGAATAAAAGAAAATGGCACATCCTAAAAGAAGACAGTCAAAGACTCGTACTCTCAAAAGAAGAACCCATGACAAGGCAGTAGCTCCTGCATTGGCAGTATGTTCAAACTGCGGTGAGTTCTACGTTTACCACACAGTATGTCCCTCTTGCGGTTACTACCGTGGCAAGCTGGCAGTTGAGAAGGAGGCTTAATTCTAACGATTAGCCGATTCAAAGGGTCTATAAATATTGCCGTATGAGCACCTGCACCTGTTGCGGATACTCTACGGCTTTATTTTTTACCC
>JAFYVX010000226.1 GCA_017558255.1 Bacteroidaceae bacterium | reverse complement strand
CTTAGGTATGAGAACAAGGATGTGTTCAAAAATCCAGAAGCTATATGCAGACAGATTTGCGAAATTATCAAAGCCAAGAGAGAGGATATAACCTCTGCGGCCACCGCGCCAGCTAACTGTCCCCCTGAGACAGGCGGGACGAGGAGCGTAGCGACGGAGGGGGTGGATTAATACAAAAAAGTAAATAACGAAATGTAGAAACTTTTCATCCACCCCCTCCCCACTACGTGGTACTCCCCCTGTCTCAGGGGGAGAAAGTTAATCAGAACACTAATCACCACTTTGTCCCCCTGAGACAGGGGTGACGAGGAGCGTAGCGACGGAGGGGGTGGATAAGACAAGCAGAAAATAACTAGAACTAAACTGGCAAACTACTACCAATCCCCCCCCTCCCCACGAAGTGGTAGTCCCCCTGTCTCAGGGGGAGAAAGTGGGTGCTCCGTTATTTGAATAACACTGGGATTATAATTTCACCGAGTCAATAACTGTCCCCCTGAGACAGGGGCGACGAGCGTAGCGGAGGAGGGGGGGGATAAAACGCAAAACTAACCTTATAAACGAAAAACCTCCGCCCAATCCTGTGTTATCAGTGGTCCATTGAATTCTGTTTCATATATCATCTCTACACTATACGTCCATCTTCAACCTCTCCCAATTAAGGTCCATCATTCCCTTGCATACGATTAGTGTTATAAGATTTACACTCAAAGCGAATTGGTTGAAGAGGCAAGTTGTCGGAAATTCCGACAGGTTCGACTGGAAGGTAATAGAGAGGTTAATAGAGGGCGGTTGGCTGGCGCGGTAAAAATGAATTGAACATATACCACACTGCTAAGGCAAGGCAGAAGCCCTTGAACACTTACATTTTACAGGCTTCATTTCATATTCTCATTTTTTTTTATTATCTTTGCCGTGATTATGAAGCAAAAGAATACAACAAAGATAGCCAATGTTGCACCAAATGCAACAAAAGAGAAGAAATCTCTGCTCCTTCCTGTATTGCCCATACTGTTCGTACTGACATACCTGTGGGCTGCATGGTACTTCGGAGACGTCCTGCGTATGGCACGCGAACGTAGTTTCTGGGTGGCAAGCACAGAACAGATGGAATTCCTGCTAAGCCAGAATTTCGGCGGTCTTTGGTACATCGGCAGACTGCTGATGACACTGTTCCGCTACCCATGGATAGGAGCACTGCTCCCCGCAACAATGATAACATGGGGCACATGGTGCATTGGTTACGGCATGAGACTGACACCAAACTGGCGCTGGATACAATATCTGCCCGCAGGAGCCTACCTCCTGTGGATGGCATACGAAGGCGTGAACATCTTCTTCGAGAACGAATCGGGCCAAATACTGGGCATACCCTTCTGTGCGACTTTTATCCTCACAATATGGGCTATTATGATTGCCAGTTTCTCAAGAAAGAAGTCTCCGGCAATAATCGCTATTCCTAAAGATGAGAAAGAATGGCAGAACTGGCTGCAACTGCTGATGGTAGTGCTGATGTTTGGCACACATGTGGCAGTGGACAGAATTTGCCGACCATACACCAGAGTCATTGCAAGCATGAACGTGAACATGCTAAACCGCAACTGGGAAGCGATGATGAAGACTGCGAGGGATAACGCTGAACTGTCGTACCGTCCCATTGCAGCAAACTATGCCATAGCGCTGGTTAACACCAACCAGATCTGCGAACGCCTTTACGACATACGCATGGACTACGATGCCATGTACTTCCACAACCGCAGTTACGACGGACTGGCACAGGAGTTGTCACTCTACCAGGAGGACTGCGACTACTATGCCGGTTTCATACAGACATGCATACATCATGCCATGGAACGTGTAACAATGATTGGTCCAAACATCCATTCACTTGAACTGCTGACAAAATGCGCTCTGATGACCGGAGAGTGGGAGGTGGCACGCAAATATCTGCGCATCCTGGAGGACGTACCGTTTGAGGGGGAATTCGTAAAGAAGTATAGTGCTTATGTAGGCAAACCTGAGGTTGTAAACGCTGACAAGGAGATGGCATTCATAAGACAATTGGAACCGATAAACGACTCCTTTGAAAACGAATACCAGCAACCTACTTTCTTAGGATATAATGCTGCATTGACCGAAGGCAGAAGCAGGAATGCGCTGATGAACTCGCTGGCAGTGTGCATGTACTCAAAGGCTATGCCTGCCTTCATGATGCGTACAGAACCTCTGCAGGGTACACGCACACCAGAGAACGTGGCAGATGCCCTTTGTCTTATGACAAGCAAGGACAAGACCATCACACAGCGTTTCCCAGGTCTTGAGATTAGACAACAAAGACTGGCAAGCAAACTGGGCGAGATGAAGCCATACATGAAGGACCGTCCTGCATATGCTCGCGAGCTCTTCCCGAAATACAAGGGATATTATCCGTACTATTACTTCTTCGGCAACTTGAAGCAAACACGCAAGTCCTCAAAGAGCGAGGGTTCAAGCACAGCAGGAGTGAATTAAAACGAAAAGGTGAAAACGGAAAACGGAAAACTATCACCGCGCCAGCAGACTGTCCCCCTGAGACTGGGGGACGAGCGACGCGGAGGGGGTGGATAAAACGGAACCGAAGGTCGACGCCCGAACCAAAGGTCGACGCCCGAAGGGGCTGAAGTCAAGG
>JAFYVX010000225.1 GCA_017558255.1 Bacteroidaceae bacterium | reverse complement strand
CTCGTCCAGACGGGCTTCTGTCAGTTCCAGTTTGCTGATCTTTACCTTGACGGCACTTTCGGGATCGGGCAGGGATACTGTAATCCTGGCATGGTCGGCAGCCTGGAAGGCAGTGGGCATATCCTCATGGGTGAGAGTCATACTCACAGCGCGTCCCTGCTCCAGTTTCAGCGAGCCATAGAAGATAATTTCTGGAGCCGAACCGGCTGAGAAGTATACGCTTGTGGCTGTTTCGTCCTTCTTGATGACGGTAGAGTACTCGCCAATCTTGACAATTATGCCATAGTCCTCATAGAACCGTTCAAAGCGCAGCCTTTCTGTCTCGTCCTCACCGAACCTGACGGAAATAAGTGAATTGCCCACCTTGCAAGGTATGGTAACACTGTTAGGCTTGTCCTTCTCTACAATGGCCTGTGCTGTGCCAATATAGAACGGCATATCACGTCCTATCTTTACATCTTCGCCATAAGTGGCAGTGATGTCGTACTTGCCGGTCTTGACTTCTATGCTCTCAACAAAACGACCCTCGTAGGCAACGAGAGATGTTCCGCTACGCTGCACCTTGATATTGAACTTTTCTGCCACTGGCTTACCAAGCTCGAAGGGAGTGGCACGGGTCTGAAGGTCGGTGGCGACCTGACCTATTGCCAACTGCAACTTGCCGTTGGGCAGGTCGGCGGGTTCCTCCTGACTACATGCCGAGAAGAACAGCGCCACGAGCAGTGACAGTGTCGTATATAATATATTGTTTCTCAGTTTAGTCATATTTTTTAGTCGTAGATAAGTTTCATGTTATCCAGCACCAGCGTGCTTCCAACACCACCGGTAAAGAAGTCGCCGTACTTGCTCGAAGATGCCACTACCAGTATATGTGTAGGAGCCAGCTCAGTGTTCTTGTACTTGATATCAATGGTTTCAGATGTCCAGTTGTCTATAGTCCTGCCTTCGGTAAACTGTCCATAGGCAATTACGCGTGGGTCATCGGGGTGGAACAGGTTCTGCTCCATGCCGGGTTTGGTGCGGATGATAAGGGGGTATTTTTCTCCCTGGAACTCTTCATGCTCACCCTCGGCAATATGCCAAAGAGCTACGTAGATGTTGCACGAGTCGGGACGTCCCATAAGATAAGAGTAGGCATCATCGCCAACCTTGGTAATCTCCTCAGACCTATACCTGTAGTCAAAAGACAACTTGGTGGGGAAGGCGGTAAACGGACGACCAAATCCCAGAACACCATTTGTGCCATCGGTCTTCAGGTATGTGCCAGTGAAGATATTGCCGGCAGCAAACTTGATGACAATCCATTTGGATTCCAGGTACGCAGCCTTACCGCTACCGGTGCTTGTGTCGTCGGTGGGTACGGAATTACTGTTGCCCACAGTGGTTGCACCGCGGTTGCCTGTATCCCAGAACGATGTACCTCCCTGTGCCCAGGGATTAAATAGCTTAGCATTGCTGGCATCTGTACTCCATTCATCGAAACTACCATTGGGCAGTTCCTGTCTGGCAGCAGTCCTGAAGGTCTGCTCCTCCACTTTTGAGTCACCGGCAGTGACTTTATAACTGAAATCTGTTGATTCCTTCAGGCCCTCAATGGTTGTACTATATGTGGTGGCCTTGAGTTCTATCTCCTTCGCGTCAACGGTCTTCCATGCAGATTCGCCGGATGCCTTGTATTCAATTACCGGTGTTACACCATTGGGTTTATTGCCGGAGATGGTCACACTGTGATTGCGAGCAAAGGCAGTGGCAGTGGTCTGGATAACCTCATCTGTCTGGTGCACCGCAACATTCCACGTCTGTCTCTCGCCCCAACCCGTAACAACATTGAACTGACGAACCTTAAAGAAATCATAGGTATCACATTCTGTTGGATCTGGGCTTATTGTTCCGTGCTCACCACCAAGGGTAAATTTCTTGACCTTCAAGCGCTTCAGACTTTGATCGCTTTTTACATAGATTATGGCATTACACAGGTGAGGGTCTATCACGGCATTGCCTATCTGATTGTCAACCTCTATCTCGCGATTGACTACCTGACTGACATTAACTGTCCAATGATAGTCCTGATAGGTACGCACAATAAACCTTACTGGATGCCTGAAATCCACTTGGGTGTTCTGGCCCTTCTGCAAGGAAGAGAAACTATGTCTGGGGAAATTGCCGAAATCTTCACAATACAATGAATCGGGTATAATCTCAGGCACGTCAACATAATTGACATCCGGATTATACGTGGTACCGGCAACATTAATCTTCGTAATGCGGAGTTTGGACAGATTCACAGTATCACAAACGTAAAGTGTGATTTTGCGTGCCTCCTTGTCTATACTTGTGCTGTAGTTTGAAGTACCATCGGCGCCACACTGACCTTCGACTTCAAATTCAGTAATCTGTCCGTGCACTATGGGATACGGGATATCATCCTTAATATCGCATGATACGACAAAAAGAAGTGATGCTGCTGTATATGCTATTTTTCTGAATAGTTTCATAAGAAGTAGGTTAGGCCAAATTTAATGCTGAACAAGTCTATCTTGAAATTTGCACCGGAACTGGTTATACGGCCCTCCTCAATATTATTTGTGTTTTGTGAACCCCATTTTACGCGATAACCACCTACGTTTAGCATCACTTCGGCTGCAACATGGTCGGCCAGAAAGACCACCATACCACCGCCCAATCCTATTTCCAGATTGTGAGTACACTCATAGACGCCAGTAAAGGTTTCATCTCTTCCGGTACTGTTCTTTCCTTCAGCAAATATATAATTCAACTGGAACTCTCCGAATAGTCCGAATATCTTGCTGTTACCCAACGGCAAATAAGATCGCACAAACACTGTGCTCTCGTAATTGTGCTGGAGATAATACAGATCCTTCAAGCCAATATTGAAGTCATCACCCAGATTAAGGTCAAACTCTCCTAAATTAAAGAAATAACGCTTGTACGAGAAACGACCGCCAACAGCCATATTGTTAGCAAAGAAATAACCAAAATACGGACCAGCGGAGAAAGTATATCCCTCGAAATTGATATCCTTCAGGACAAGATAGTTCAGATTATCATTGTTCCACTGGTTCCATGCCACCTGTCCGCCCAGCATCCACTGTCCTTTGGGAATGAATACTGTCTTGCTGGCATCTCGGCTTATCATACCCCTTTCTTGCGCATAAGTCTTCTTTGCACTCTTTCCTACCTTGTACACAATAGGATCAGTAGACACTGTTGTGTCTGCCTCTTGCTCGGGAACCTCAATTCTGTTGACAACATTTTGAGCTGAAACGGTATTTACAGCGAATAACAGCAGGATTCCTACTGCTGCCTTGTAGTATTTGGTAATCATTTCAATGCCTAATGCATTATGTGTTTATATGGTATCATCTACCCGAAGCTTTTTCAGGTAGATGATACAGAGGTATTCGATTAGTTCACAGATGGTTCGTCACCATATTCCAGAGAGAAGTCATCCAGATACAGTGTACTGCCCTTCGCTCCGTGGAAATAGTCGCCATACTTACTTGCAGAGAACACTACCAGCAGGTATGAAGGCTTCTTGTTGATGTCGCGATACTCCAAAGGAATATTCACTTCCTTCCAGGAGTCACCGGTTGCCACACACTGGTTATCGGGCAAAGCACCATATGCAATGACACGTGAATCGGTCAGCAGGTTGGGCAACAGACTTACATCGGTATTGTTTACTTCGATGATGTCTGACAGAAGTGCGATGTAGATGCTGCAAATGTCAGGCTGGCCCTTGGCAGGAGCAGCGGCAGGCAGATTCTTGCCCACGTTG
>JAFYVX010000224.1 GCA_017558255.1 Bacteroidaceae bacterium | reverse complement strand
AGGTTTGCCATACATACGTGCGGCGGACACAGTGGGTTTTATGGGTTTGAAGTTAAGCGAGCCAACAAACATCTCTGGAGTGTGCTGCCAGAACTCGCACATGGGTATGTCGGCATGCTTGAAATATTCCATTATGTCGGCTGGGAACACATCGCCTGCAGCAGTCTCGTATGTCACTGACATACCGTTCTCCCTGCCCAGCTCTGACATACGCTTGTAAAAACGGTTTACCACCAGTTCGTTTATTGTTCCACGCCAGTCGCGCAGGAAGCGCGACGTGGTCTCCGGACAGTCTATGACGTATCCCATAAGTGCCGGTAGCCAAGGGCGCAGGTCGTAGTCCGTCATGTTGCGGAATTCCTGTTCCATATTCTCGGTCCAGGTCTGTGTCTCGCACTCCCAACTGTCCAGCAACATACCGTCCAGCAATCCTGCCAGCGGACCTTCGTTCAAGCGTCCCATGTAACTGGCAAAGTGCTTTTCTGCTCCTTTGATGTCAAACTTATTGCATTCCCAACCCGTAGCCTCGGGAGGTGCCGGGGCATTCTTCATACCGCTGTTTACATGTCCTATGCGCAGAATGGTCCATTTCCCATTCGGCGCATTCCATCGTAGTTTGCCCAGCGCGTCCATCGCTGTGCTCAGGTCCTTTATAGATTCCTTCTGGATGTATGCCTCCTTTGGGTAGCCTGGCTCCTCGTTGTTATACATGATATTGCGCAGTGTCCAACCAGCTTCCGACTCCCAGTTGTTTTTCCGTGCCGCGCTCAGCAAACGTAGCGAGGACAGTGCCATGTTGTTCCTGTTGCAAATGGTCAGTCTGTAGGTCTTTGTCGGTTCGGTCTCGGTGCAGGTCAGCGAAATGGGCATGTTGTCCTGCCAGTTGCTGGCAGGCATGTCCGTGAGCAGTATGGTAGTGCTATTCCCCTTCTCGTATATGGCTTCCAGTTTCACGTTTACTCCAGGTTCGTAGCAGAACCAATGGGCAAATCCTTGTACGCTAGAGAATTCTATGGTTCTTACCACTTCGGACTGAGGAAGTGTTATTTTCACCCAGTGAGTTTTTTCATTGGTCGTTGCTGGCAGATGGAATGGGTGCCACCCAGACATAAGGCATTCGTGCCATGGCAATCCCGGTGTGTTGCTTTCCGTTTGCTGTGGCAACAGGTGTCTTGTGCTTCCGAGTGGAGTGGGGAAGGCCAGAACCATCAGGTCCTTATAGTCTCGCCATTCAGTTTCCGAGTGTGTGGGTATGGGTAGGTGAATGTCATGGCCGCTCCCACCTTGAATATGAGTTTCTGTCCATACCAGATGCCGCATGCTGTTGTACGGTTCTATCCATGGTCCTCCTGCCATGGCCCAACCAGGACAGTTCTGCAGGGTGAATCTCAGTCCTAAGCGTTTTGCCTGCTGTGCTGCATAGCGTACAAAATCGTCCCACTCAGGGGTAAGGCACTGTATGGGATTGTCCACGCCTGGCCATAGGCCACCACGATTGCCGAAGAAGAACTGCACACCCGAGAAACCTCCCTCGGCAATGGCTTCGAGGTCGGCCAGTATTCCTTCCTTGCTTAGGTTCCCTCCCAGACAGTCCACCCATATCTCGGGGTAGAAGACTTTCTCGGGGTGAAGAAAGTTTGCCTCGTCTCTTTCGTCAAAAACTCGTGTAAGTTCCGATTGCTTGGGCAGGAATATGTCCTCAGCCTGTAGGTTGTTGCAAGGCAAGAGCAATGTTGCCAGCAAGAGAAATATAGTGCGCTTCATTGCCTTATTCCGTGTCGGTGCTGTCTGCCTGTTGCCACAGGGGTTCTGGGTATATGGCCATGATGCGGTGCTGAAGGTCCAGTTCGGGAATCTCTGCCTCCTCGTCCTTCAGTCGGAAGGGCACTTTGGCAGGGGTATAGATGCTTATTTCCACTGGAGCGAATCCTCGTCCTATGATACCCAGTTCCCTGGCAGCGGCACGCGAAAGGTCCAGGATGTACTTCTTGGCATAGGGACCGCGATCGGTCACCTCCACTATTACCTCCTTGTCGTTCCTCAGGTTGCGCACCTTCAGCATGGTGCCGAATGGCAGTTTCAGGTGGGCGCACGTCATGCTGTCCCTGTGGTATCTTTCGCCGTTGCTCATCTTGTTGCCATGCAGGGCATCGTGGTAGTAGGACGCTTTTCCTTTCAGCAGGAACTGCGCATGCATGCCCGTTACGCAGACAAGGCACAGGAGGCATAGGACAATAAGACGTGTGTTCATATATATTATAAATAAGGTGTGTTTAGTCATGTGGCGAGGGTAAAGTTACGAATAAGCGAGCGAAAAGCAAAATAAAGCTTGCTTAAATTTTGCTTTCCCGAGCGTAAGTAACTTCGCCGAAGGTCAGAGTTACGATTAAGTGAGCGAAAAGCAAAATAAAGCTTGCTTAAATTTTGCTTTCCCGAGCGTAAGTAACTTCGCCGAAGGTCAATGTTACGATTAAGTGAGCGAATTACCAAAGAAACGATTAAGAGAGAGTATAAAAAGTTTGTTTTTATGGCGAACGTGAGTTTCTAAGAACCTCAGGTCAAATTTATTTGAGTAATTCCGAACGTGAGTAACTTCGCCATCTAAAATTCTATGTATGCCCCAGGCATACTGCTCACTAACTTCATCACCTCGTTCTGGCACCATATCAACCACTTCACTACAGGTATGCACCAGGGCATGCCAGCATATATGCCTATGCTGAAGTATATTATCAGCGTTGTTAGGGGTATGGCCACCAGGCTTGTCAGGGCACTGTATGTGGCAATACTTTGGAAATACAGAAGGGTCAAGGGTAGGGTAGCCAGCTGTGCTGAGATGGAGATTGCCAAGCTGCTCAGTACCAACCGTGGCAGTAGAGGCAGATGCCTCCAATTCTCCGTGGCTGGTATGCCCAGTATGATTATTCCCAGCATGGCGGCACAAGAGAGTTGGAAACCGATGTCCCACAGCGAGGCAGGGTCAACCAGCAGCACCATAGCAGCGCTCACATTCAGAATGTCGATGCCATCTCTCCTTTCTCCGCATATCTGTAGTAAAAGAGCCAGCGAAGTCATCAGCGCCGCACGGATCAGGCTTTTCGGACAGCCAGTCATCAATGCGTATGACCACAAGACAAACATTATAGCAGCAAAGGCACACCATCTCCATCTTGTATATGCCAGATTGCGCATAATCAGTCTGAAAGCACCATATAGTATGCCAAGGTGCATGCCTGAAAGAGCCAGCAGATGCGATGCGCCTGCTTCTCTGTAGAGTTGTTTAATCTCGGTAGAAAGGATTTGCCTGTCGCCAAGTGTCAGTGCAACTATTTGTCCGAAGGTGTTTTCGTCCAATCCAATACCTGACAATCTGACTTGTAGTGCGTCAGACACCTTTTCCCAAAACGAGAATAGGCTTTCGCCCAACGAGCATTCCACCCATGTCTGTCCCATAGAGTTGCCCAGGAACAGGTAAAACAGAAATCCGCAACACCATGCCCCCACGAGCACAGCGATGCGGATTATGGGTCTCCTCATTGTCGGATTCATGTCGGATAGAGGCGACTCGAACGCCCGACCCCTACGTCCCGAACGTAGTGCGCTACCAACTGCGCTACTATCCGATTGCTGTGCAAAATTAGTAAGAAGTTTTGGATTTTAGGGATTGTCAAGGGGTGTTTTTTAGTGAAGAAGTAAGAAAAAAGCACTGTGAACTAAAAAAATACGGTATCGAAGTTTGTCAATATGAAAAAAGGTTGTACTTTTGCACCCGAAACGAGAGGGCATCT
>JAFYVX010000223.1 GCA_017558255.1 Bacteroidaceae bacterium | reverse complement strand
ATGAAGCATGCCAAGGGTGCTATGCGTCCCGTCTATCACTACGAGACAAGTAATTATCTTGGTGAGATACCCGAGCCCGATGAGACATATCAGGTGACAGGTTTCCTCAACGAGTATCAGCTCAGCATCATGGAGACAACCTTCGGTGGTCGTCCCGAGTTGGATGGTGGTCCTGGTATGATGGACTACGGTTCTCTTATGTGGATTGCCCTTGAGCGTTGTAAGACTGCGCGCGAGGCCATTAAGTTGATAGACGAACTTTGTCAGCAATATGGCTATCAGTGCAGCGGTGAGAGTTTCACCATTGCCGACAAGAACGAGGTGTGGATTATGGAACTCATCGGTAAGGGTAAGGATGAGAAGGGTGCAGTTTGGGTGGCTCAGCGCATGCCCGACGACATGATCAGCGCCCATGCCAACCATAGTCGTATCCGTAAGTTCCCTTTGAAGGACAAGGAGAACTGTCTCTACTCCAAGGATGTCATCACTTTTGCCCGCAAGAAGGGTTATTTCAATGGTGAGGACAAGGATTTCTCTTTCTCCGAGGCTTATGCACCCATCGATTTTGGCGCCAAGCGCTATTGCGAGGCCCGTGTGTGGAGCTTCTTCAACAAGTGGGCAGCAGAGGATATGAAACCCTTCATGCCCTATGCTATGGGTGAGGATGTTGATCCCGAGACAAAGCAGCCCATCGAAGGTGTTCCCCATGAGATGCCACTTTGGGTTAAGCCCAAACAGCTCCTGAGCACACAGGATGTGAAGGACATGATGCGCGACCACTATGAGGGTACTCCCATGGACATCACCGAGGGACTGGGCGGTTTGCCTTGGCAGATGCCTTATCGTGTTACTCCCCTGTCATACAAGGTTGATGGCAAGGAGTATTTCAACGAGCGTCCCATCAGCACCGTGCAGTCAAGTGCCATCTATGTGGCACAGATGCGCAACTGGTTGCCCGACTATATCGGTGGTGTGCTATGGTTCGGCAACGACGATGCCAACATGGTAGCATTGACTCCCATATATTCTTGCCTGGAGACGGTGCCCGACTGCTATAATGGTAAGCATGCAAATGCCACAACCTTCAGTTTCCGCAATGCATATTGGGTGTGCAACTGGGTAAGCAATATGGTTTACTATCGCTACAACCTGCTCTTCCCCGAACTTCAGACCGTGCGTGACCGTCTGGAGAAGGACTTTAACAGCGTTCAGGCATTGATGGAGTCCAAAGCAAAGGAAATGGGCGAGGTGGAAGGTAAGAAGTTCCTGAGTGACTACAGTCATCGTATGGCAGGTATGATGTTGGACGAGTGGATGCAGTTGGCACAGAAACTCATTGTCAAGTACAACGATATGTGTGTCAAGAAGGTTGACGAGAACGGTGACTACATTCTTACTCCCGGTGGCGAACCCATCGCTCCACAGCGTCCCGGTTATCCCGAGCACTATCTTCGCAAGATGGTGGAGGAGAGCGGAGACAAGTATCTGGTTAAGTAATCTGCAACGATGAACGATTAGCGTTTGGCGTTTAGCGAAAATAAGAAAAATGACCAACCAATGGTAATCCTGCCTTTGGTTGGTCATTGTTTTTTATCGTCTTTTGACCTAAAGGCGATATTTTTTTAGACAAGGATGGTGATAATGCCTAAAAAAGAGTATCTTTGTATGTCAAAAATGCAAAGTCTACATGACAAAAACAGGTAATATAGAATGCCACGGTTGCAAGATTTCAATGTTCTGTAGTCGCAAGGATAAGGAGACTTCCCAGCCATGCGATACAAGTCTCGTGGCTGTTGGTGTGGCGTTTGTCCTGCCTCTTGTATGCATAGTGCTGATACTGTTCTTGGCACAGGGGAGAGTAGGCGAGGGATGGGCTGCCTTGGCAGTTTTGCTTTTCCTGTTGCTATATTTCCTGGTGATAAGGATGCTGAAGATAGACTTTAGCAAATATCTTACGAAGAGAAAATAATAAACTATTATAGTTATGAACGTAATTTTGATTGCGGTAATCGTGCTTGGAGTGGTGGGACTTGTTTCCGCCCTGGTCCTGTTCCTTGCCTCCAAGAAGTTTGCCGTTTGGGAAGACCCTCGCATCAAGCAGGTGTCCGACGTTCTGCCCCAGGCCAATTGTGGCGGCTGCGGTTACCCCGGTTGCTCGGGTTTTGCTTCAGCTTGTGTCAAGGCTGCTGAGGGTGGAAGTCTTAGTGATTTGAACTGTGCCCCTGGTGGTCAGGCAGTGATGGAACAGATTGCCGGCATTCTCGGACTTCAGGCATCGGCAGCAGCACCCAAGGTGGCTGTGGTACGTTGCCAGGGAACATGTGATGTCCGCCCCCATGGTGTTGAGTTCGATGGTGCCCACTCCTGCAAGGTGCAGAATATGACAGGTATGGGCGAGACCCAGTGCCAGTATGGCTGTCTTGGCGAGGGCGATTGTGCCAGCGTGTGTCTGTTTGGTGCCATCACCGTTAATCCAGCCACCCGCATTGCCGAGGTGGACGAGAGCAAGTGTACCGGTTGCGGTGCCTGTGCCAAGACCTGTCCCCGTGGCATTATCGAACTGGTTCCCCAGGGACCCAAGAACCGCAAGGTCGTGGTCCTTTGCAACAACAAGGACAAGGGAGCCCTTGCCACCAAGGAGTGCAAGGTCAGCTGCATAGGTTGCGGCAAGTGTGTGAAGGTGTGCGAGAAGTTCGAGGCCATCACCCTCGGTGTAAACCTTGCCCACATTGATCCCGATAAGTGCAAGATGTGCCGTAAGTGTGAGGAGGCTTGTCCTCGTGGTGCCATCAAGGCATTCAATTTCCCTCCACGCAAGCCCAAGACCGAGGTTCCTGCTGCAGAGGCACCTAAGGCAGCCCCTAAGGCAGAGGTTGTAAAGGAGACCGTCCAGTCAGAGGCTCCTGCAACAAATAAAGTAGAAACCACTAAAGAATAAGGATATTGCCCATATGAAGACATTTAGAATAGGCGGTGTACATCCCGCCGAGAACAAGCT
>JAFYVX010000222.1 GCA_017558255.1 Bacteroidaceae bacterium | reverse complement strand
ATGCCCCTGCACCATGCCACCCAGTGCCCTACAAAAGCCAGATTCTCTGGAACGAGACCGAGTTCTATGCCTTCTTCCACTACGGCATGAACACCTTTACCGGTCTGGAGTGGGGTAACGGTAACGAAAAGGAAAGCATCTATGCCCCCAAGGCTATGCCCAACCCCGAGCAGTGGATCACCTCTGTGAAGGCTGCCGGTATGAAGGGCGGTATTGCCGTGGTGAAGCACCACGATGGTTTCTGTCTGTGGCCAACGGCAACCACTACCCACAACATCACAAAGGCTGGTAGTGAGTATGGCCGTCAGGCAAACATCCCCCAGTTGTATGCCGAGGCAAGCCGCAAGCACGATATGAAGTATGGCTTCTACATCTCTCCATGGGATAGAAACTCAGCACACTACGGCAAGGATACCTACGTGACCGAGGTGTTCCTGAAGCAGTGCGAGGAATTGGCAGAATATGGTTCTGACCAGTTTGAGATGTGGTTTGACGGTGCCAACGGTGGCGACGGCTACTATGGCGGCGAGGGTGGCAACCGCAGTGTGGATGCTTCCATCTATTATGATACACCCAACCTGCGTGCACGTGTACACAAGATTGCTCCCAACTGTATCCTCTGGGGCGTAGGTGGTGAAGCTCGCTGGATTGGTAACGAATCCGGTTATGCCGGCAACACCAACTGGGCCATGACCGACTACATGGACGAGAACGTGGTGCGCGAGGAAGGCGACATCGACGGCTGGTTCTGGAACCCCGGCGAGAGCGACGCCAAGGCAACAAACAACGGTTGGTTCTGGCACCAGGGCGAGACAATGAAGAGTGCAGCACGCCTGTTCCAGATGTATCTGGAGACCGTAGGCCGCAATGCCACCCTCATCCTGAACTGTCCCCCCGACCAGTATGGCGTATTGCCCACAAACACCGTGAACGAACTGAAGAAACTGGGTAAGATGCTCCACGAGCGCCTTGGCCTGGAGGTACATGGCCTGGACGAGACAACAGCCGCCAAGGACCTGGCAAAGACCGCTACCATCGAGGCAAGCGAAACCCGCACCGGTGGCAAGTATGAGGTAACCAACCTGAACGACGGCAACAAGGAGACCTACTGGGGCACCAACGACGAGAGCCGCTCTGCCACCATCACCCTGACATGGGACGAGGCACAGACAGTACGCTACCTGGTGCTGCAGGAGCCCATCAAGCTGGGTCAGCGCATCAAGGACTTCAAGATCGAGTACACCGCCGATGGCGAGAAGTGGACAGAACTGTGTCCCTCGATGGAAACCACAACCGTCGGCTACAAGAGAATCATTCCCCTGAATGGAAGCACATCCGAGAGCTATGGTAAGGGCTACAATGCCAAGCAGCTCCGCATTACCATACTCGACAGCAGAGCATGTCCATTATTGTCTAACCTAAGTGTATATTGATAGCAAGCCATGATAAACAAGAAATTCATATTTTCTGCTTTCGCACTCCTTGCTATGGGCTTGGGTGCATCAGCACAGACAACCATCAGTTTCGAAACTGAGGACTTCAAGAGTATTGGCGTTTACGACCAGTGGTCGGAGAGCCCCTTCCGCACAGGCGCCCTCAAGGGCAATGCCGGCGTTACGGACAATCCCGACAAGAATGTGGACGAGGTGCTGGGCATGGCGCCCAACGGTACCGACAAGGTGCTTGCCCTTCAGCGCAGCCGTCATGGCGGCAATGCCTTCGGTGTGCGCATAGACCTGAAGGAACCCATCCGTCTGACCAAGCAGCTGCAGTACATCCACGTGATGACCAACCTGAAGAACAAGCCCGAGGATTCACGCATGATGGTGATGGGCCTGGGTAAGCGTGTTGAGGAGAGTTGGGCATGGCAGGACGGCGAGGACGAGCAGTTCTGGGCATGGACAACTTCCGACATCAAGGCCAAGGACGGCTGGCAGGACATCGTGGTTAGTTTCATGGGCTTCTCATATTCCAAGGAAGAGAATGCCAATAGCGGTATCGACATCTATGCCCTGGTCATCGTTCCCGACCTGCGTTCGCCCCATGCCGATGCAGCCGACTGGGTGGCATACTTTGACGAGATCGTTATCGACAACAATCCCGAGAAGCGCTTCACAACCGACAAGTACGCTCTGGACTTCGACCCCGAAGCAAAACCCGTGCGTACCGACCGCAGCCTTGTCAAGGTGGGCCTGAACGCAGACGGTTCCGAGAAGACCATTTCACTGAGCAACAAGTTGGTGTACAACGACAAGGTGGCACAGACTGTGTTCCCCGCAACTGCTGGTGCTGAGGTAACTCCCACATTCCAGTACAACGGCACATGGATGAGCGGCTATGTCTACACCGACTGGGGCAAGGACGGCGTGTTCACCTATACCGTGAACAACGACGGTACTCCTGCCGAGGGCAGCGACATCGTCAGCTACAATGCTGCTGAGGTTGAAGGCACATGGCGCAAGAGCGACGGCTCTACCGCCGCCAACGGTAACACCATCCAGAGCGGAATGCCCAAGTTCACCATTCCTGCTGGTACTCCTGCTGGCTTCTACCGCATGCGCTACAAGGTTGACTGGAACAGTCTGAATCCTGCCGGTGCTTCTTCTATCATTTCCAATGGTGGCGGCATTGCCGATGTGACTCTGGACGTTCACGGCGAGACAGTAAGCGTAAGCGCATCTCAGCTGAACGGCGACATCGTTCTGGCTGCTGACGGCTCTGCATTGCAGAACTACCAGGCTCCTTACGGAAAGGCGCTGAAGGTGAAGGTTATCCCCGAGAAGGGCTTCGTGCAGAACGGTTTCCGCCTGAAGTATGGCTACAACGTGAATGCCGCTGACCAGCTCGATGAGAACGGCAATCCCAACTGGATCATGGTTGAGGTTCCAGCCAAGTCTATCACCGCAGACAGCACCTACAACATCCCTGCCGCATATATCCGTGGCGGACAGGTAAGCATCGTAGGCGATATGCAACAGGTTCGCCAGTACACCGTCAAGGTTGTTGGCGCTCCCGAGGGCAAGGGTGGTGTAACCTATGGCGGTGTTGAGTATGGCGATGGCGACGGCATCGACGCATCACAGTTCTTCAGCGTGGACGACGTAGAGGCAATTGCCGTAGAAGGCTACATCGTGGCTGGCATTACCTTCGACGGTACAGTTGTAACAATTACCTACCAGGCCTTCAAGGAGCTGCGCAACGTGGCATCGCTTGACGAGCTGCGCAACGACATGGCATACTTCATTACCGCAAAGAGCGGCGAGGGCTACTGGGCATGGAACAGCACCATCACCGACCAGTACGTAAGCCTGCGCGGCGTTACCAACCACTCCTACAACAACCTGCCCGGCAACGAGGCCGTTCAGGCAATCTACACCCAGGAGGTAACCCCTTTTGACTCTACCGTCATCTGGCAGATCTTGAAGGCAGACGATGCATACTACGTATATCAGCCTGCTCTTAAGAAATATGTAACCCGTTCGGGTCGCGACTATGTGTTTACCGAGGAGATGACTCCAGTAGATGCTATCCGCGACAATGGCGACGGTACCTTTGGCATACATGCAGGTGGCGGTTATTCTGAGAGTTCAACCAACTTCGCCTGTATCGTTACCAACGAGGCAACAACCGCCGTGCGCAACTGGACATGGGACGACCACGGTTCTGTACTCTACATCATCGAGAACCCCAACATCGAGGTTGACGACCTGCTGACATCTATCCAGGAGGTTGCTTCATCCGAGAAGGTTGCACAGAAGGGTATCTACAATCTGCACGGACAGAAGCTCAATGCCCTGCCCAAGGAAGGCGTGGTGATAGTGGATGGCAAGAAGAAGGTTATCCGCAAGTAAGTCAGACCTGACATAGCACAATAGAAAACGAGGATGCGCTTCACACACCAGTGGGCACATCCTCGTTTCTTTTATGTTCAGGCAGGTTTTATCAGCCTTTAGTTCCTTGCAAACAGGGCGGCAATGCGTTCGAGCCAAAGTTTGTCGGTTTCGTCGAAAGTGGCGAGGTGCTCGCTATCTATGTCGAGCACGGCAACCACCTCATCGCCATTGAACACTGGCACTACTATCTCCGAGCGTGAGGCACTGCTGCATGCTATGTGGCCGGGAAAGAGTTCCACATCGGGCACGATGACGGTTTCCCGCCTTTCCCATGCCGTACCGCACACGCCACGCCCTTTCCTGATGCGTGTGCATGCCAGAGGACCTTGGAAGGGTCCCAATACCAGTTCGTCCTGCACCACACGGTAGAACCCCACCCACCAGAAGCGGAAGGTTTCCCATAGGCATGCCGAGATGTTGGCCATGTTGGCAATGGTGTCGCTTTCATCCTCCATGAGCGATACCAGTTGCGGGAACAATGTCTGGTATAGTTCCTCCTTGCTGTTTCCCTGGATAATCAGTTTTTCTGCCATAGGATTCAGTGCTTAACAACCTTTACCGTCAATACTGCACGAAGCGCCCTCCTCCATGATGTCGTTGTCAGTAAGTGGCGAGGTCTCATGGAGAGACTGGTATGCCTCCTCCTGGGCGAAGGTGATGCTGCCGTCTTCCAGAACGAAACAAGGGATGCCCACCGAACCGCGTTGGCGTATGGAATCAAAGGCTGGGCTATTGTCGCGCAAGGCAAGGAACTGTTTCAGGTTCCTGACGTGCTCGCCGATGTCTATCAGTTGGAAACGAGGGTCGCCCTGTGCCTGTTGCTTGATGGAGGCACAATCGGGGCAGGTTTGCATTACGAATACTTTTATCATGATAGTCTTTGTTTTGGGTGGTTTCTATAAATTGGTAAATCTTTATTTCACGTATACTGGTTCCACAACGGATTCGTCCGGCCACTGGGGCAGATAGAGCAGGGCAGAGGGAGTGCCGCCCACGCCCGACCAATCTATGCGGCGCAGGGTGCTGAAATCCGGCTGGCCGAACTCGAAGGAGCGGCCATACAGCATTATGGCACCACGCAGAGGGTCCATTT
>JAFYVX010000221.1 GCA_017558255.1 Bacteroidaceae bacterium | reverse complement strand
CGCATTCTCTCTGCTGGTTGCCGGCATAGGCATCATGAACATCATGCTGGTGAGCGTGACGGAGCGCACCAAGGAGATAGGCCTGCGCATGAGCGTGGGTGCAAGCGGACTGGACATAATGCTCCAGTTCCTCATCGAGAGCATCATGATTTCGCTGACCGGCGCCTTCCTCGGCGTTGCCCTTGGCTACGGAGGTTCGTTCCTTGCCAAAAACGTGCTGATGATGCCCTGCGAGGTGCCTTTCTGGTCGGTATGGCTGAGCTTTGCCGTATGTGCCTTCATAGGCATCTTCTTCGGTTATCTGCCCGCACGCAAGGCTGCCCGCATGGACCCCATCGAGGCTATCAGATACGAGTAGAACACACCGCACACAGAACATCAATACCCCAAAAATGCTTCCACAACTTACGGACGGAGGCACTTTTGGGGTGTTTTGTCTTAAAAAAGGATAAAGAGCAACCTGTATCTCAAATATTTTTTGTAAGTTTGCATTTGGAATAAAACTAATTTACAGAACACACCCAAACACATAACTACATTTATGAAAAAGCTTTTATTGCTCCTGTTGATATTTCTGCCCGTGATGGCAATGGCAGACAAGGTGAAGACCGACAAGAACGCTCCCAAGTATCTCAAGGGTGCCGTGCCCGTGGAGAACGGTGCAGTAACCTTCAGGAAAACCTTCCGCGTACCCGGACAGACAGACGCCCAGCTGTTTGAGAACATGCTCTTCTACGTGAAGGACAATCTCGTGGTAAAGGGCATCGAGGATGCATGGACACGCATGATCAGCGACGGCAAGGAGGATGGCATCATCGCCGCACGTGTGGAGGAGTGGATGGTATTCAGCAAGAAGTTCCTTTATCTCGACCAGACACGTTTCCGCTACCAGATCAGCGTCACCACTGGCGACGGGGCGGTGAACATCACCGTGACACAGGTGTCATACCTCTACTCCGAGGAATGGCATGAGAACAAGCCCACTGGCAAGGGTGGCGAGATATACCGTGCCGAAGAGTGGATTACCGACGAGCACGCACTGAACAAGAAGGGTACAAAGGTTCTGCCACAGAGCGGCAAGTTCCGTCGCAAGACCATCGACCGCATAGAGGAAATCTTCGAAAACGCCATGGACATGTTTGAAACCAAGGTGAAGGAGGAGAAGGCCAAGGAGAACAAGGAGGAGAAGGTGCAGAAACGTCAGTTTGTAGTTGAATAGTCATGGCAAAGGAAGAACTCACCCTGGAAGAGCAGGTAGAGCGCATACGCGCCAAGCGCAACGGCGGCGGATGGAAGGACCGCGCACGCAGAATACTGAACAACGTCTTCCTCATACTGGCTGTATGCGGCCTGGTGACATATTTCTCTGGCGAAGAGAACCACGTAAACGGCATCATACTCGTGGGCATAGCCATGGCGTTCAAGGTTGTGGAGATAATAATAAGGATTATCAGATAAGCACACTTAGCCGCCAGGACATCTTTTCACGTTTTTAAGACCCCCTACCCCGATTACATTGAAACGACTTTTAACGATATTCTCCCTCATACTGATGGTGGGCCTACCTTCGTGGGCCCGCCTTTCTGTATCTTGCCAAAGCGACGACCACCTGTACGACAACGAGGATAGCGAATACCAGGAAACCGGCAGCAGGAAGTCCTCGTCGTGGGGACGAGACACCACACGAGGAAAGCAGGTGCCTCTGCCCATGGGCGTGTTCCAGTGGAAAATAGACAACCGCCTGGGCAATGTCATACCCACCGAAAACACCGACACCGCCGTGCACAACTTCCAGAACTGGAAGATGCAGGACGGCATGAAGGGCAACTTTTCGCATACCGGCAATACAGGTTCGGCACGCCTGAACAGGATCTTCATCGACAGGAAGGAGGACCGCGACTTCATCTTCCTCACTCCGCTGGATTTCTTCAACGAGGGTGTGAGCAATTTCCTCTTCACCAACACCAAGAGTCCCATCACCAACCTTGCCTACCATTCCTGCGGTGGAAGCCAGGACGGCGAAGACCGTGTGAGAGGCAACTTTGCCACCAACATCAACAAGATATCGGGTGTAGGCTTCAAGCTTGACTACAACTACGCCCGAGGCTACTATTCCAGCCAGAACCTCAGCCAGTTCGGTGCCATCCTGTACGGCTATTACCTGGGCGACAGGTACAATATGCACGCCTACATAAACTCCAACCACTTGAAGAACGCAGAAAACGGCGGACTTGCCGAGGACAGCTACATCACCGAACCATGGAAGTACCAGCAGAAATTCGGCAGCAAGGACATTCCCGTCAACCTGTCCTCGACATGGAACAGGAACGACGACGAGACATACTATCTGACACACCGCTACAACCTGGGATACGACCGTGAGATAGAGGTTCCCGACTCGCTGAAGCCCCAGCCGCCTTCAGCCACAGAACTTCTCGGCCAGCTGGACGACTCTGTGCGCGTGGCACTCTCCTCGGACAGCGTGGCACGCCAGCTTGCCATCGACTCTTTGCGCTCCAAGTGGGAACGCGAACTGGTAAAGCCCACCGAGTTCGTGTCCGTGGCAAGCATCATACACACCTTCCAGATGCGCCACATGAACCACACGTTCTATGAGCAGGGAAGGAACTCCGCCTTCTACACCAACCAGTACTGGGGAGCGGGAAGCAACATTGAGGACAGGACAAGCGTGATGAGCATACGCAACACAGTGGGACTTTCCATGAACGAGGGGTTCCGCAAATGGGTGAAGATGGGACTCACCTTCTTTGCCACACACGAATACCGCAACTATGCCCAGCCCACCCACCTGCCCGACACGACCTTCCAGACAAAGGAGAGCGAGCACGAGGTGCTGGTGGGTGCAGAACTCAGGAAAGCCAACGGACGCCTTATCCACTACAGGGCAAACGGCGAACTTTGCCTCCTCGGCCCTAACGTAGGCGACTTCAACATAGAGGCAGAGGGCGACCTGAACTTCCGCCTTGGCAAGCGCGACTCTGCCACACTGGTTGTAAGGGCAAACATACAGAACCAGAGACCCACCTATCTTCTGCGCAACTACCGCAATGCCTACATACATTGGGACAACAACGACCTCTCGCGCCAGTTCCGCACCTCATTGCAGGGCGAGATTGGATACAGCCGCACACGCACAAAACTGCGCTTCGGTTGGAACAACCTCACCAACTACACCTACCTTGCCATGCAGAATACACTCAAGCCTGGGGCAAAGGAGGGCAGCATCGTTCCGGCGGATTACACGCATAGCGTTGCGGTAAGGCAGAGCGATGCCAGCGTGCAGGTGTTCACGGCATCACTGTCCCAGGACCTTATATGGAAATTCATCGGCTGGGAAAACGAGATCACCTTCCAGCATAGCACCAACCAGGACGTGCTCCCCCTGCCGGCAATAAACATCTACTCCAACCTGTACCTCCAGTTCCGCATAGCCAAGGTGTTGCGTGTTCAGCTGGGTGGCGACATACGGTTCTTCACTGGCTACTACGCACCCGACTACTTCGGGGCAGCGGGCATGTTTGCCGTGCAGGATGCCAGCCACACACGCATGACCATAGGTAAATACCCCATCGTCAACGTCTATGCCAACCTGCACCTCAAGCACTGCCGCATATACATCGACGTGGCTCATGTCAACGCTGGTTCGGGCAACATGTTCCTGGCACCGCACATGCCCATGAACCCAATGACCATCAACTTT
>JAFYVX010000220.1 GCA_017558255.1 Bacteroidaceae bacterium | reverse complement strand
CTCGGTCATACTTTTGTGGAACACATCCTCGGCGTCCCATTGTCCAAGAACCTCGCGATTCACTTCGCTCAGGTTCAGTTTTGTGCGTTCAGCAAATTTTCTGCTCATATATAGTGCTTTATTATTCTTTCGGGCGACAAAATTACGAAAAAAAATCCTCATTGACAAATATGCACAGCGCAACTTTGCATTCAGATAACCAAATCATGCAAAGCCTGTGTGCATAAACCCAAAAACATTCTGGCGAGGCAGGAGTATTTACTTCCTTTTCCTACGGTATCGTATATCCTCTAATGAATAACTATTCATCAGGCACGATCTGTCCACATTGCCACTAATGCCCTTGATGCGGCCAGAATCGGTAAACTGCCATATCAAGAAACGCACATTTGGTTTTATACGTGGTGCTTTGTCGGAATAGCGTGCAAACATGACCGAACAGTCGGAGAAGCGTCCAGCCAGATAATCATTATAGAAATTCACACTGGTATATATAATCGGTTTGCATCCATAATGCTTCTCCACTCCATTTATGAAGGTACGCAGTCTTTTAAGGAACGGCAAAACCTGCGACCTGCGGCGTGGTGCTATCTCCACGTCAACTACAGGAATGAGATCCTGCGTATGCGGGTCCACATTCTTCTTGAAGTTTGACAACTGATGATGAGACGAGGCTGTGGGAGAGAAAAAATGATAGGCACCTACAAGGATTCCAGCCTTGCGGACAGCACGATGGTTGTATTTGTAGGTGGGATCAACCAGTTTCACCCCCTCCGTTGCCTTCAGGTAGACATAGGAAACACGTTTATCCTTACTTACCTGCGACCAATTTATCCTTCCCTGGTATCTGCTTACGTCTATACCATAACAGTTGCTTTTCTTTGTTGTGGTACGCAAGGGTCGAAGCAAGACGGGTTCTGCAAGTCCTGCCAAATTACGATGAGCACGCAAGGCAAGGGGCTGTTCGTCGGGTATGGGGATATAATAAGGTGTATTCTTTCCGTCGTTACTTCCGTTCAGGGTAACAGACGAAAAGAAACACATCAAAAATAGCAGACACCACCTCATGCAGACAGCCATCCCAACAATTCTATAAAAAGACAGCTATAAGGCACTTATTCTGAAATAAGTACAGCCTTGAAGTTGGTACTGCGTATGCTGGGATACTGGCTTCTGGGATCCACATCGGGATGGCTCTTCAGGTGTTCAACGACAACATCAAAGCACTGTCTCTGGCTCTGTGCAAGCATCTCCACCTCGAATGTCTCTTCCACGAAACTGCATTTGCGTGTTTCGGGGTTTACGATAGCACGACGGAAGGTAATGCTGACGTCGTACAATCCAGGGTGAATCTCGTCAGCCACTGTGGGTTTGGGTTCCTTGGGTTCAACAGGGACATTACCGCCATTGGCACCCCTTGTCTTGAACTCCTCCAGACTTGACGCCGTGGTCTTTATCACAATGAAAGTGTTCTTGTTGGGGAGGCGGAAATGCCTTGGAAAACTTGTCTTGTCCGTACAGAATTTCAATATGGCATCAGAGAGTTCCTCTGTCATTGTAATCTGTGGTATGCTGGAGATAAATTCCACCAGCAATTGGGGTGATTCAAAAACCCCTTCTGAGTCAAAATATCTTGCGTAGTAATTCATAATATAACAAAAATTGGTGCAAAGATAATGCTTTTTGTTGAAAATGCCATCCTATACTTAAATATAATTGGCGTTGGCGGTTGAGAGCTACAAGTAGAAATCCTTGCACAAGAGGGAGTATTCCTGGCTGCGCCCACCATCGGGAGAACTGAGGACTATGGTTGTGGGAGAGGCATATCCACCTGACTGAAAACCAAACTCTAAGAGTACTCGCTTTGGAGTTTTTCTTGAAACAGTTTGCACATGACATTCCCTGCGGATATGAAGACCTTTGCTTAGTGCTTCGCCAACAAAGGTATCCCTTTCCTGCATAGGGATGATGAGGGCAAAGATGCCATGCTCCGACATGAGACGGCACACGGAATCGACAAGCGCCTCAAAGGAAAGATGCAGGGCATTGCGTGCCATACTACGGCGTTGGTCGGGAGGGAGGGTATCCTCGGTGTAGTAAGGAGGATTGCATAGAATCAGGTCGAAGCGACCTACGGCAGATTCCATGGCCAGATGTCTGACGTCGGACAGGCAGAATCGCACCCTATTGGCAAACGGACTCTGATGGGCATTCTGCGTGGCCTCCTCAATGCTGGGCTCGTCGATGTCTATGCCAAGCACCTGAGCATGCGGACAGCGTTGGGCGGCCATTAGGGAGATGACACCGCATCCACACCCGATATCGAGTATCTGGGCATGTTCATGGGATTCCAGCAACTGCACATCTGCCCATGCACCCAAGAGCACGGCATCGGTACCCACACGCATGGAACTTCGGTCGTGCCGCACGCTGAATTTCTGAAATCTGAACGTTTCTGCTGCCATAATCGAGTACAAATTTAGAACTTTACTTTGATATATGGGCCAAACTCGTTTCAAAAAGGGATTATACACAAGCATTATTTGCTCTTCTCCCTGTTTTTTCGTAACTTTGCACACCAATTTTATAAGGTATATTTACGTAAAAACACAACTCAGTATACAAATCCTATGCGAAAGAACTCCTCCTTTTCATTCGTAACAGAAATAGATGCCGACGTAGAAAAGATAATCCGCCAAAGCAATGACGGAGATTTAGGTGTCATTGCTTTGCGCGACAACATCCTGTTTCCCGGTACAGTAACCCCTGTGACCATAGGAAGAAGGAAAAGTCTGAAGGTCCTGAAGCAGGCAGACAAGAGCGGCGCACTGATAGCGGCCTTTGTACAGAAGAATCCGGAAACGGACGAACCGGGCATGGACGACCTCTACCACGTTGGCACGGTATGCCGTATAGTGCACTTGATGAAACTGCCCGACGGAAACCACAACGCACTGCTCCAGGCCATGAACCGCGTAGGGCTGGACTCTCTGGAGGATACCTCGGACGGACTCAGGGGCCACGTTACCGCCATACCAGAGATTAAGAGTCCCGACAAGGAGGCGGAACTGGATATTACCGTTGAGATGATAAGGGAGCGCGTAAAACGCCTCTCCTCCATGAGCGAGGACATTCCCATGGAGATTGTGGAGTTCATAAAGAAGATGCCCACAGGCGTGTTCTTCGTCAACTTCATCTGCACCAACTTCCCCTTCCCCACCGAAAAGAAGGCACAGCTCGTGTGCGAAGATACCGACCTGGGGCGAGCCACTCTGCTGCTGAAGTTCCTGAACTTCGAGATACAGCTGGCAAAGATGCGACAGGACGTGGAGGCAAAGACGCATGCCGACCTGAACCGCCAGCAGCGCGAATACTTCGTGAACCAGGAGATACGCAACCTACAGGCCGAGCTGGGCAATACGGACGAGTTCTCCAGCAAGTTCGACGACCTGAACCAACTGCGCTCGCAGGCCAGGGACAAGAAGTGGAGCCAGGCAGTTGCAGACACCTTTGAGAAGGAAGTTACAAAACTCTCGCGCATCAATGCACAAAGTCCCGACTACAACGTGCAACTGAACTACCTGCAAACAATGCTGCAGTTGCCATGGGGAGAATACACCCAGGACAATCTGGACCTGAAGCGTGCACAGCGCTTCCTGGACGAGGACCACTATGGCATGGAGAAGGTGAAGGAGCGCATACTGGAGCACCTTGCGGTACTGAAACTGAAGGCCGACAAGAAGAGCCCCATCATCTGCCTGTACGGACCTCCGGGAGTGGGAAAGACCAGCCTGTGCCGTAGCATAGCCAATGCACTGAAGCGCAACTACGTGAGAATCTCCCTTGGTGGCATGCACGACGAGAGCGAGATACGCGGACACCGCCGCACCTACATTGGCGCCATGCCAGGCAGAATCATAAAGAGCATCATCAAGGCAGGTAGTTCCAACCCTGTCTTCGTGCTGGACGAGATAGACAAGGTGACACAAGCCACCGTACACGGCGACCCCTCCAGCGCATTGCTTGAGGTGCTTGACCCCGAACAAAACACCGCCTTCCACGATAACTTCCTGGACATCGACTACGACCTGTCGCACGTCATGTTCATAGCCACCGCCAACGACATACACACCATACCTCGTCCCCTGCTGGACCGTATGGAACTCATTGAGGTGGGCGGATACATCACCGAAGAGAAGGTAGAGATAGCCAGACGACATCTATTCCCCAAGGAGAAGGAGAACAACGGACTGGACAAGCAGAAGGGCCTGAAGATAAAGAAGGCTGCCATCGAAAAGATAATCGAGAACTACACTCGCGAAAGCGGTGTGCGCTCGCTGGAGAAGCAGATAAACAAGATGCTGAGAAAGGTGGCACTGGAGTTTGCACGCCAGCAAACCGAGGACGGAACTGACATCTGCATAGAGAAGAACATTGACGACAAGGAGGTGGAACGCCTTCTGGGCAAACCCCTATTCTCGCGCGACACCTATCAGGGCAACGGCTTTGCCGGTGTGGTTACAGGCCTTGCGTGGACAAGCGTGGGAGGCGAGATACTCTTCATAGAAACAAGTGTGTCCGAAGGCAAGGGCGGAAGACTGACCCTTACCGGCAACCTAGGCGACGTGATGAAGGAATCGGCAACCATAGCTCTGGAGTACATCCGTTGTCACACACGCGACCTGAACATAGACCCACGAGTGTTTGAGAACTACAACCTGCACATCCATGTACCTGAGGGTGCCGTACCCAAGGATGGTCCTTCGGCCGGCATTACCATGGCAACAAGCATTGCATCGGCACTGACCCAGAGAAAGGTGCGCAAGGAGATAGCCATGACGGGCGAGATAACACTGCGCGGCAAGGTACTGCCAGTAGGTGGCATCCGCGAGAAAATACTGGCAGCCAAGCGTGCCGGCATAAAGCATATCGTCCTGTGCCAGGACAACAGGAAGGATATAGAGGAAATTCCTGCCATGTACCTCAGCGGAGTTGAGTTCCACTATGTGAGCACCGTGATGGACGTACTCGACTTTGCTCTGCTTAAGGACAAGGTGGAAAACCCAATCGAGTTCCGCTTCGAAGACAACAAGTCGGCAAAGGACTCTGCCAACTGATAATCTGACAAAAGAAGAACGACACAAAGACCATAAGGAAGATGACATTCGAACTTCAGCATACCGACTCCAAGACCAATGCCCGTGCTGGTGTGATTACCACAGACCACGGCAAGATAGAGACTCCCATCTTCATGCCTGTGGGCACAGTAGGAAGCGTGAAGGGACTGACCGTGCGCGACCTGAAAGAGGAAGTGAAGGCACAGATCATACTGGGCAATACCTACCACCTCTATCTTAGACCCGGTACCGAGATTCTTGAAAAAGCGGGAGGACTGCACAAATTTAATGGTTGGGACAGACCCATTCTTACCGACTCAGGCGGATTCCAGGTGTTCTCGCTGACCGGCATACGTAAACTTACTGAGGAGGGTTGCACCTTCAGCAGCCATCTGGACGGTTCAAAACACATGTTCACCCCAGAGCGTGTGATGGACATTGAACGCAGTATCGGTGCAGACATTATCATGGCTCTGGACGAGTGCCCTCCTGGCACAAGCGACTACGCCTATGCCAAGAAAAGTCTGGGACTTACGCACCGTTGGCTGGACCGTTGCTTCAAGCGATTCAACGAAACTGAGCCTCTCTACGGATACAACCAGAGCCTCTTCCCCATAGTACAGGGATGCACCTTCAAGGACCTCAGAAGGGAAAGTGCCGAATTCATTGCCTCTAAGAATGCCGACGGAAATGCTATCGGCGGACTGGCAGTGGGCGAACCTGCCGAAGTGATGTACGAGATGATAGAGGTGGTGAACGAAATCCTGCCAAAGGAGAAACCACGCTATCTAATGGGTGTGGGTACACCGGCAAACCTGCTCGAGGGCATAGAGCGAGGCATAGACATGTTTGACTGCGTCATGCCAACACGCAACGGACGCAACGCATGCCTCTTCACCAGCGAGGGCATTATGAACATGCGCAACCGCAAATGGGCGGACGACTTCTCTCCCATAGACCCCAACGGCACCGCTTCCGTGGACCTGTTCTACACAAAGGCATACCTGCACCACCTGTTCAAGGCACAGGAACTGCTGGCACTGGAGATAGCCTCCATACACAATCTGGCATTCTACCTGTGGCTCGTGGGAGAGGCAAGGAAGCATATCATCGCCGGAGATTTCAGTTCGTGGAAGGAGATGATGGTAAGGCGTGTCACAAACCGTCTGTAAGAATACCTTGATCAGACATGAAACTATTCACCAGACTCGACAGATATATAATAAAGAAGTTCCTGGGGACATACGTCTTCAGCATACTTCTCATCATCAGCATTGCAGTGGTCTTTGACTTCAACGACCACATAGACAAATTCACCACAAACAATGCTCCTTGGGAAGGCATAATATTCACGTATTATGCCAACTTCATCCCATTCTACTCAAATCTCTTCTCTTCACTGTTCGTATTTATTTCCGTAATATTCTTCACGGTAAAACTTGCAGATAACAGCGAGGTGATTGCCATGCTGGCGGCTGGAGTGAGTTTCAAACGCCTGATGTGGCCATACATGCTATGTGCCGCATTGATAGCATCCTTCAACTATTATCTGGGTACAGATGTAATACCTAAAGGTAGCGTAGAAAGACTGGCATTTGAAAACCTGTACAAGAACAAGATAAAGCCCAAGGTGTGGGCAGACAACGTACACCTTCAGGTGGATAGCGGTGTGGTGGCCTTCATGGAGCATTACGATGGTAGCAAGCACACCGGCTATCACTTCTCTTTGGACAAGTTCGAGAACAAGAAACTCGTCTCCCACCTCACCGCCACATCGGTTCAGTATGACACCATTTCAGATGTGCGCTTCAAATGGACACTGCGCAATGTAAACATACGCGAACTCAGCGGCCCGAGGGAGAAGATAACACGCTACAACCAGATAGATAGTATCATCAAGCTTGAACCACAGGACTTCTTGCTTACAAACAAGATGCAGGAGACCATGACCTCTTCCCAACTGACGGAGTTCATCGAGCGCCAGCGCATTCGTGGCATAGCAGGACTGAAGGACTTTGAGGTGGAGTACCACAAGCGTATTGCAGCTCCCTTTGCTGCCTTTGTACTGAGTATCATTGGTGCCAGCCTTTCAGCACGCAAGCGCAAGGGTGGTATGGGAACTGCTTTGGGCATAGGCCTGGCACTCAGTGCCACATACATCCTTCTGCAGGGTGTGTGTGCCACATTCAGTACGCAGGCAGGCATGCAACCCTGGTTGGCGGCATGGTTGCCCAATCTGATATACATGCCTGTGGCAATTTTTCTGTATACAAAAGCCCCGAGATAAGGTGCCTGGCTATCACACATATTTTATATATATACATACGCTCACATAAACAATCTCACTGAAAATACCACATAATGGATTTCTACAATCTTGACCTCAGCAGCCCGGTGCTTGACGCCCTGGACGATATGAATTTCCAACAGACCACCCCCATACAGGAGCACGCCATACCACCAATTCTGGAGGGGCACGACCTTCTGGGCGTGGCGCAGACAGGTACCGGCAAGACTGCCGCCTATCTCTTGCCTGTACTCTCGGAACTGTCCTACGGCGACTACCCCACCGATGCCATCAACTGTGTCATCATGTCGCCAACACGCGAACTTGCACAACAGATCGACCAGGCTCTGCAAGGGTTCTCCTACCATTTGCCATACATCAGTTCTGTGGCGGTATATGGTGGCAACGACGGCATACGATACGAACAGGAGAAGCGCAGCATGCAACAGGGTGCCGACATAGTCATAGCCACCCCCGGCCGACTCATCAGCCATCTCTCGCTGGGCAATATCGACCTCTCACGAGTGTCGTTCTTCATCCTTGACGAGGCCGACCGAATGCTTGACATGGGTTTCTCCGACGATATTCTCCAAATAGCCAAGCATCTGCCAGAAAAGCGACAGACCATCATGTTCTCTGCCACCATGCCCGAGAAAATACGCCAGCTGGCCAAGTCTCTACTGCATGACCCCGTAGAGATACGTCTGGCGGTAAGCAGGCCTGCGGACAAGATACACCAGATGGCATACATCTGCTACGAGGCGCAGAAGATAGGTATCATCAAGGAACTCTTCAAAAACAGGAACCCCGAACGTGTAATCATCTTCACAGGCAGCAAGGTTAAGGCCAAGGACCTTGCCATATCGCTTACAAGGGCAAAGTTCAACTGCCGTGCCATGCATAGCGACCTCTCCCAACAGGAACGCGACGAGGTTATGTACCTGTTCCGCAGCGCACAGACTGACATACTCGTTGCCACCGACATCGTTGCACGTGGTATAGACATTGACGACATCACACTGGTCATCAACTTTGACGTACCGCACGATGCCGAGGACTATGTGCATCGCATAGGACGAACAGCCAGGGCAGGTGCTGGCGGCAGTGCCATCACCCTTGTTTCGGAGAAAGACCAGCCGGAGTTCAAGAAGATAGAGCAATTCCTGGAGAAGGAGGTGGAGAAGATGCCTGTACCCGAACACCTGGGAGAAGCACCCGAGTACACCGCCAGGAAGGAAGGCAGGAAGTCGGACAAGGGCAGAAGGGGCAGAAACGGAAAAGCAAAGAAACAAGCCGCAAAGAAAAAAACACCAACATCCCAAGTTAATCCAATGCCTCACACCGAGGAGAAAAAACAAAGCGAGACAAACAAACAAGCTGAGGAAAAGGGAAAGTCAAGACACAGAAAACCCCGTCATAAGAAGAATCACGACACCCCCAAAGCACAATCATCTGAAACTCAAAAGGAAGTATCCGAGAAGTAAAGGATAGACTTTGAATAGTGAGCGGCAGACACTTAAAAAAGTTTAAATAATTACTTCTGAAGAGTTGCATTATTAAAGATATTTGTCGTACCTTTGCACTTGTGAAAGATTTAAGCAGACATATAGAATATCTCCTTTGCGAGCACAACTCGGTAGCACTGCCGGGCATAGGAGTCTTCGTTACAGAAGACCTCCAGGCCAGGTATTGTGAAGAGGAGAGTCTGTATCTTCCTCCCGTCAGAAGTGTAAGTCTTGACACCAGCAACACCGCAGATGACGGCAAATTGGAATCCTGCCTAATTCAATTGCATCATGTCACACGAAACGTGGCAAAGAAATGGATTGCCGACTATCTTGATGACATAAACCACTCACTCATGGACATGGGCACTATGGACATGGGCACTATGGGCAGACTTGTAACGACAGAAACTGGCACTTCGTTTGAAGTGTGTGAGGCGGGTGTGAACACCCCCGAACTCTATGGTCTTGATACATTCCACATGGCCAAGCTGCCTGCCTATGCACACAAGCACAAGGTACACAAGGACCCCACACATTTCACCATCCGTCTGCGTCGCAGCACCGTACATCGTGTCATGACAGCTGCCGCCATGATAATAGTGGCGCTGACCATTGTACTGCCCAACTTCAATTCCTTTACCCTTAAGGATGGCCAGCACATCCAGATGGCTTCCTCTGAGAGTCTGAAGACATTCTTTACCGCAATAGCACCAATGCCTACAATAGAGGCGGAACAGACAGACAAGGCCGAACCTTTGATGGTACCCGAACAGGTGGTGACCAGCGATGAGTCAGCCACAATGGATGTACAGGTCGTAAAGGAATGTTCACAGGAACCCTGTGTAGCAAGCGAACAGGCAGCAGCCGAGCCTGTTACAAATGTTTTGGTCGTCAGTGAACAGGAGGTTGCAACCAATCCTATTGCAAGCGAACCTGTCGTAAAAGCAGTAGAAGAGAAAGTAATAGAAGAGTCTGCACAGAACGAAGATGCAGACCTGTCCGTCCGTTCACTTGAAGTAAAGGGATATTGCGTGGTAATGGCCAGTGCAATAACCAACAGAGGTGCGGATATTCTCATAGAAAAACTCAACAAGGAAGGCTTCGCCAATGCTGTAAAGTACAATGACAACGGTATGTTGCGTGTAGTGCTTACCGGTTATGCAGGCGAAAAAGAAGCTCGCTCTGAGATGGCTGTTGTCCGTACTGTAGATAAGATGTATTCAGGTTCTTGGTTGAAGCATTTCTAATATTCACCATACCACCCTATCCCCACACACCTTTAACTTTTCAACAACATGAAGCGTGTACGTTGCCCAAAATGTGACAGTTACATTACTTTCGACGAGACAAAATATCAGGTTGGACAACAATTGGTATTCCAATGTCCGGAATGTTCCAAGCAGTTTGGCATACGCATGGGCACAAGCAAGGTGCGCGACACACGTAAGAATGAGGTTCTGGACGAAGAGGCCAACAAAGACCAGTGCGGAAGTATAGTTGTGGTGGAAAATGTTTTCCATTACAAGCAAGTACTCCCCCTTAGCATGGGCGACAATGTGTTGGGAAGATATGTCAAGGGCACAAACATCAATCTGCCCATAGAGACAGTTGACCCAAGCGTAGACACCAAACATTGCATCATACGCGTGCAACGCAACAAACGTGGAGAGTTGCAGTACATTCTCTGGGATGCTCCTTCCAACACAGGAACCTTCTATATGAACGATATCCTGGGAGACAAT
The DNA here is from genome assembly GCA_017558255.1 of Bacteroidaceae bacterium. GTDB lineage: Bacteria > Bacteroidota > Bacteroidia > Bacteroidales > Bacteroidaceae > Physcousia. Next base: position 1,170 of record JAFYVX010000220.1, on the reverse strand, counting down.
GAAAAGGTTTCCCTCTCCGATGGAGACATTATAACCATTGGTGCAACAACCCTGATTCTCCGTACTGCAAAGAGCGACGATGCGGAGGAATAATGTATCCTAAATCTTGTCTGGGTAGAAGGAGGTTTCTTATTTTTATGTTATAAGGCAAACATATAAACGTTTGCCTGTTATCAAGGTATTTTGAGTCCGTCAGGCAATGGAACTGCATCTTCAAGATGCCTTTCCAATTCTGCCTTGTCAGCAAGATATATTTTTATTGAGCGGGAACGTCGGAATCTGTTGAAATAAGGATTCCGAGACAAGAACCATCTGCATTCAACCACACCAGGCACCTTGGGAATCTCCTTCCATAAAATACCAGCTCTTGTCTTGGCGGCTATAGTAATACCCGTTCTTCCATCATCAAAACTGCTTACGCATATCAGGTGATTGCGTATTTCACAGTCCTGCTCCCTTTCTGCTTCGGTGGACTTATGGCTGATGGTCAAATTACGTCCGAAACGGGTGTTGATATCATTCATCATCTTACGGAATATTTTACCATGTGATGATGTATCGAGCAACTGATTGGAAAGTATGTAGTAGTGAATCATCTCGTGTATGATCGTATCCTCCAGCAGGGACTCGCTCATTTCCTTGCGTCCGCTTATCACCAGTTGGAAGTTGTCATACTTGCACTTGCCCCAAAATCCACGTCTGCGTCTGTAACGTAATTGTCCCAGGAACGAACGGGCGCAACTGAGTTTGAAGGGCAACGGCTTTAAACTGTCTTCAAAAATAGTGTGATTGAACTCATTGAACTTCCGTTCTATATAATCAAGAGTCGCTACCATTCAAATAAAGGCTGTTTTCTATATATAGACATAAGAAGGATGTGCCATAATACCTATGACACATCCTTCTTGTATTTCTCTGACAAAGGTATCTTACTTCAGAGACAGAGTAATCTCCTTACCCTCTTCCTCTACGTTCAGCTTGTCCTCGCGGAGCAACCAGCCCATAGCCAGATACAGATCCTTGTCGGTCTTAATCTTGCAAACCTTCTTCAGGTCCTTTGCGTTCATTGCGCCATTTTCGTTCAGGGCTGTCCAAACAGCACCAGCAACGCTACCAATCTTCTCAATCATAACTTTTTACCTCTTGATTGTTAATAATTCAATACCTAAT
>JAFYVX010000219.1 GCA_017558255.1 Bacteroidaceae bacterium | reverse complement strand
GGTGGCGAATGGACGGAATACATGACCATTTGCGCAAACCCCTCCAACCATACAAATCTGGCACGCACCTTCCTGGCAACAGGTGTTGAACGCCTTTCAGAGCAGCATCTGGATGACACGGAGGAACTTACATGTCATCTGCTCTCACAGGAGGAGGTCTTTGGCATGCTGCAACGTGGAGAGATACTTCAGGCCCTTATGGCAGCCCCCCTTTGGAAGTATTATTATGAGAAGCAGACACTGAATCCTTTATAATACATATATAGATATGGGACAATATTGGACACGAAAAGGAGACCAGGAGGACAAGGACGAGCGCACAGTATGTCCATGGACAGAGCATGTGGGGCATGGAGACAGGTTCATGCCCGACCCTAAATCGGATAAAGAATAACTATATATTACAGAAGGGGAGGATATTCTATGCGTTTTCAACTTCCGTCTGTATTAACCATTAACGGTTCGGATGCCGTAGGCGAGGCAGGTCTTGGTGTTGATGTCCATACTATTTCCGCAATGGGAGGCCGTTCCCTGGTGGCAATGACATCGCTTGCCCTCAGGACAGGAAGAGAGGACGTAGTATTTCACGACCTCCAGCCGCACTTGGTAGCTGACCAGATAGATGCGGCTTTATTTGACAGTAAGCCCAAGGCAGTGAAGGTTGGTCTGGTACGCCTGCCTGAAACCATGTTGCTCGTATCCCGATTGATTGCCGGCCTGCCTCACAGGGTGATGGCACCCTCAATCATGACTTCCGAAGGTAAACTGCTTCTTTCTACAGAGGAGGTGTCTGCATGGATGAAACACCTTCTGCCCTTATCAAACCTTTTGATTCTCAGGGTCCGCGAAGCGGAGATAATGCTTGGTCGGACTATTTCCTCGGACGAACAGATGTTACAGGCGGCCATGGAACTGCATGCCCTTGGTGCAGGTGCTGTGTTGTTGCGTGGCGGTCATGTCATAGACAATTATCTGACCGCCCTTTTGTATGATGGTGAAAAGCATAGTTTCTTTACTTCGCGCAACACCTCGGGATGGCAACGCCATGGTGTGTCGGGTGCCATGACGTCGGCAATAGCCGTACGTTATGCCATGGGAGATTCCACGGAGCAGGCGGTGGCAAATGCACATTCCTATGTACATTCTCGTATAGTATATGCTGTTTCGCCTTCAAAGGGGACATATACCATGCGCCCGGCCGACATATACAACAACTTCCTTTCGCTACTGGCTGCCCACTACACCAAGGCACACGATGTTCTTTACTATGCGTCCATGCTGTGCGTGTCTCCAAGGTACCTGCAATACATTACGGATAGGGTAGTGGGGCGCTCGCCAAAGCAAATCATATCGGATTACCTGATGCAGGAATCACGCTCCATGCTCATGTGCACGCGTTTCACCATTCAGGAAATAGCCATCCGCCTTGGCTTTTCCTCACAGGCACAGTTTGCGCGTTTCTTTACCAGAGAGCAGGGTACAGCACCGCAGGCATTCAGGCATAGTTTGTCTGTTTCGGAAAAAGATTTTGCGTTACAGGAATAAAACGCCCTCTTTCTTCTTTATTCTCCATACTTTTGCCGGCAGAAAAGAATGCCGGCATAAACATTAATCGTATCAACAAGGTTAACAAGCAGAATTATGGAAGAGAAGAAGTTTGACCGCAACCTTGCAGAAAGACTCAAGGGCGGTGTAATCATGGATGTAACCTCACCGGAACAGGCCCGTATTGCCGAGGCGGCCGGTGCTGTGGCCGTTATGGCTCTTGAACGTGTGCCTGCCGACATCCGTGCTGCTGGTGGTGTATCCCGTATGAGCGACCCGAAGGTAATAAAGGCAATACAGAATGCTGTCAGCATCCCTGTGATGGCCAAGTGCCGCATAGGTCATTTCGTGGAGGCACAGATATTGCAAGCATTAGGCATAGATTACATAGATGAGAGCGAGGTCCTGTCACCGGCCGATGACGTCTACCATGTGGACAAGCGCCAGTTCAGTGTCCCGTTTGTATGCGGAGCGCGTGACCTCGGCGAAGCATTGCGACGCATCAATGAAGGTGCTATGATGATTCGTACAAAGGGAGAGGCCGGAACTGGCGATGTGGTACAGGCTGTCCGTCACATGCGTGCCATGCAAAGTGAGATACGTCGTATCGTATCCCTCAATGCTGATGAACTCTACGAGGCCGCCAAAGGCCTGTGTGTCCCCTACGAACTTGTGTTGTATGTCCACGACAATGGCCATTTGCCAGTTCCCAACTTTTCTGCAGGTGGTGTGGCCACTCCGGCCGATGCAGCCCTGATGAGACAGTTGGGCGCAGAGGGTGTCTTTGTAGGCAGCGGTATATTCAAGAGCGGGAACCCGGCAAAGCGTGCCAATGCCATTGTGCAGGCCGTTGCCAACTACAACAATCCCGGCATCATTGCAGAACTGAGCGAGGACCTTGGTGAAGCCATGGTGGGCATCAATGAGAGTGAAATCAGGATATTGATGGCAGAGCGCGGACAGTAACCGGTCGCCTGCCCGGCTTGAAGTGCCCAGTTGTCTTTTGTTGGCAGGGTGTCAGGCTAATTGTGCGAACAGGGAGGCCGTTATCACGGTGAGTACACCGCTGGTGACGATGGCCAGCGAGCTCATCGCTCCCTCTGTCTGCCCCATCTCCATTGCCTTGGCGGTACCTATTACGTGCGAGGCCGAACCGATAGCGATTCCCTTGGCTATCGGTTCATTTACTTTGACGAACCTGAGGAACTTCTCGGCAAAGATGTTTCCTGTTATACCGGTGATTACGATGACTAATATTGTCACTGGTACATTCCCTCCCAGTTCCTCGGATACGCCCATGCCGATGGCTGTGGTTATGGACTTGGGCAAAAGGGTGACGTATGCCTGATGGTCCATGCCCAGAAGCAATACCATTCCCAATATGCTTGTCATGCTACCCAGTACTCCGGCGGTGATGCCGGTGGCCACGGCATGATAGTTGCGTTTCAGATGCTCTATCTGTTCATAAAGCGGCACGGCCAGGCACACCGTGGCTGGTGTGAGCAGGTAGCTGATTACGTTGGCTCCCTCCGAATAACTCTCATACGATGTATCTGTGGCCCACAGGAAGGCAATGGAAAGCAGTATGGACACAAGGAGTGGATTTACCAGTGCCCAACCCGTTATCTTCTTCAACCATAATCCCATGCAGTATGTGCCCAGGGTGAGGATTACGCCCATATATACGGACTCTGCCAGAAAGTTGTGCATTATTGTTTCCATGTCAGTTGTTTCTTTTCTCCTGTTTTTTTCTGTTTCTCCTCCAGATGATTATCCATTGTGTGGTCCATCCGGCTATGGCCATAACCACGAAGGTTGTGGCAAGCGTGATGAACAGATATTCTGCCCAATTATCTCTGACATTCTCCCACGAACTTATCAGCCCAACTGCTGGTGGCACAAACATCACCGGCATGGAAATTATCAGTGTGGTGCTCACCTCGCGTATTTGTGCTACCTTCAATACCTTCAATTCCAATGCCAGAAACAACAGCACTATGCCGTAGATACTGGCCGGTATGGGGAAGGGTAGCACCTCATGCAGAATCTCTCCCACAAAGGAGAAGCATATTATTATGAACAATTGTATAACGTAACGCATTCTGACTACCTCTTAGCTGTTATCTATAACTCCTCTTTCCTCTTATCTCATTTATTGAGCCTCTTTGCTCTTTGCTCTTTGCTCTTTCATCTTTCATCTGTCATCTGTACTCTCTATATATTATATAATGTATATTAGGTATCATTTTTACTTAAAAAATGTTTTAAGTTTTAAATTGATGCAAAAATACAAATAATTTCTTAGAAAATACTTGCAAGGGATTACAAAACTCCATACCTTTGTAATGACTACAAAAGACAAGTGAACATTTAAACAACTAATATTAACCTTAAAATACAAAACATTATGTCAAAGTACGCAGGAACACAGACCGAGAAGAACCTCATGGAGGCATTTGCTGGTGAATCACAGGCAAGAAACAAGTATACATATTTCGCTTCAAAGGCCAAGAAGGAAGGTTTTGAGCAGATTGCAGAGATTTTCCAGAAGACCGCTGACAACGAGAAGGAGCACGCAAAGCTTTGGTTCAAGGAACTGGAAGGCATTGGCGACACCGCACAGAACCTGTTGCACGCTGCTGAAGGTGAGAACTATGAGTGGACCGACATGTACGAGGGTTTTGCAAAGACTGCCGAGGAAGAAGGTTTCAAGGCTCTGGCTATGAAGTTCCGTCTGGTTGCAGCTATCGAGAAGCGCCACGAGGAGCGTTACCGTGCCCTGCTCAAGAACGTTGAGCTTCAGGAGGTATTTGCCAAGAGCGACGTGAAGGTTTGGGAGTGCCGCAACTGTGGTCACATTGTAGTGGGCGAGAAGGCTCCCGAAATGTGCCCCACCTGTGCTCATCCCCAGGCTTATTTCGAGATTCACATCGACAACTATTAATCAGTAAAAATTATATCGGCATCCTAATGAGGGTGCCGATAATAATAAAAAAAGACTCTAAGTTAAACTAAAAAAAAAGAATTATTATGAAAAAATATATTTGCGACGTATGCGGTTGGGAGTATGACCCTGCCGTAGGTGTACCCGAGCAGAACATCGCTCCCGGTACCGCTTTCGAGGACCTTCCTGAGGACTTCTTCTGTCCCCTGTGCGATGTGGGTGCAGACCAGTTCTCTCCTCTGGATTAAAATAATCCCTGGGAACACAGGACAGTGTTTAAACCCAAAACGGTCATTAGACTGTTCTGCGCTAATGACCGATTTGGGTTAAATAGTACATATATATGAAAAAGAGGTAAGCATCCGATAAACTACATATTTTAGCAGTTTTATTATTGTTGTACCTTTGCCCTGCAAAATTGCAACAATGTTAAAACTGCTATTATTATGACTAAAGACGAATTTGTATTACTGCAGCTTCAGTACCATCAGAGT
>JAFYVX010000218.1 GCA_017558255.1 Bacteroidaceae bacterium | reverse complement strand
GTAATAGCAGGACGAGCATGTCCCAAGTGTGCATCGCCATACACGGTAGGACCGCACACATACATTCCCACACGACCCTCTACCAAAGGACGAAACAGTTCCTTCTGTCGGGTCAAAGTATTGTAAATCAAAAATGGTTGCATAGTGTTTTATGTTTATTTTGGCTACAAAATTACGATTAAGTGAGCGAATTACCAAATTTATTTGAGTAATTCCGAACGCGAGTAATTTAGAGGCATTGCCTCAAAGGTACGATTAAGTGAGCGAAATATCAAATTTGCGATTAAGAGAGAGCAGAAAAAGTCTACTTTTTATGCCGAACGAGAGCAAATTGAACCCTATAGGGTTAAATTTATTTGAGTAATTCCGAACCGACGCGCGCAACAAGAGCAGAGGATGCTCGCATACTATGCCTTGTAAGGAGGAGGAAGACCGAAGGTCAACGTGAGTAATTTAGAGGCATTGCCTCAAAGGTACGATTAAGCGAGCGAAATGTCAAATTTGTGATTAAGTCAAATTGCGTGTCACGCTGGTGAAATTGGCGCCTATCTTCACCACTTCTCTGTTATCAATAGTGAATGGTAGAGCATAGTCTTTGGGAGTATCAGCCTTCAAAACACAGTGCAATTCGTTCTGCAATTCCTCGTTGCAAAAGTTATTTTATTAGAAGCATTGTAAACATTTTAGAATATTTTTGTACATTTGCAATCTCAATACATCTGCTTTTATGAAACATAAAATTACTTTTTTATTTGCGGTCATATTGATTTGTTCATCTGCCTTTGCAGGTCCAGTGGATCTGGAGGAGGCAAGAGGCAAGGCCGCAAGATTTTTGAAAGAACTGAACGGAAGTACCATTGCTGCAACAGCTCAGTCAGAATATGCTCCTGCGCGCTTGGTAAAGGGAAAGGTGAGTGGTAGCGATGCGCCAGCATACTATGTCTTCAACGCCGAGGATGGAAACGGTTTTGTCATAGTTTCCGGAGAAGACAATACCGATGATATTCTTGCCTACTCTGACACTGGCAGCTTTGACTTGGAGAATATGCCAGATAATGCCAAGGCCTGGCTTTTGGGCTATGCAGAGCAGATAGCCATGATGGAGAACTATGTTGAGCAGAAACAGCAGGATGCCCAGCAGCGTATCTCCCAATGGAGGGCTGTGGTACCAATGCTGTCGACCAAATGGGCGCAGGGTGCACCATATAATGACATGTGTCCTATGGATGGTGCTTTGAGAAGCCAGACAGGATGTGGTGCAACTGCCATGGCGCAGATAATGAAGTATTATGAATGGCCACAGGATTCTGTTGCAGATATTTCGGGTTATGTAACAGAAACTGCTAAGATTGCTGTCCCTGCATTTCCGGCAACCGTTTTCCGTTGGGATGAGATGAAAGACAATTATGATGCTGGCGAGAATGGCGATGCTGTGGCTGAGCTGATGCGCTATTGCGGACAAGTCTTAATGAGCAATTATTCGAGCGGAGTAACAACTTCCTACATAAATTATGTGTTTGATGCATTTCAAAAAAACTTCGGATATTCGCAGAATATGGAATTGAAAAGCATGTACGAACACACCTTGAGTGAGTGGGAATATACTATATATAATGAGTTAAAGGAAGGTCGTCCAGTCTTCCATAGAGGAGCATCTATGAGTGAAGGCGGGCATTACTTTGTGTGCGACGGTTATGATGGCAATGGCATGTTCCATATCAACTGGGGATGGGGTGGCAATTGTGACGGATATTTCAAGTTGGCTCTGCTTAATCCGGATATCTATGTTACAGGAAGCGAACCAGCCGATGGATTCAGAGAAGGCCAGTATATAATAACAGGCATATACCCATCTGCTGGAGAGGAACCTAAACCCAAGTATTTTGTTCCTGTGGAAGAATGGGTTGAAGGAACGACCCTGTTTTCATGTTTCATGAATCCTAATAACGAGGAGCTGAGTGCCAATGTCGGCTTTGCCATTATTGATGAGAACAATGAAATACAAAAGGTTCTTGAGGATTGTGGAAGTCAGACATTAGGAAAATTTTATGCGGAAGAATCAGATACCATTTGTATGGATATGGGAAAGCACCCTTTGCCCAAGGGGATATATCGCATAGCCACTATCTGCCGTCCTAATGATTCAATCGCGTGGAAGAGAGTTGGTAGCAATCAGAACTACTTTATTGTGGATTTTGATAGCAACCAGAATATAGTATCCATAAAACAATCTCCATACATCAATTGGTCTGTTGTTGATTGTAAGACCTTGGGGAGTCTTGTTACCGGTTCTCGTCAAAATTTGCAGGTAACACTGGACAACAAGGGAGATGAGTTAAATGAGATGCTATATCTTTTCGGTCGCAGTGAAAATGCAATGAACAGCGTACGACAAAGCTATACCGCAATATTGATGAAGAAGGGTGAGATTTCTGACTATGTGCTGACATTCACTCCCGATACGGTAGGTGTCTACAATCTGTGGTTGTCACGAAAAAGTGACGGTTCTGATGTATTCCACTCAATGCAGGTGAAGATCAATGAGGCTCCTAAAAAGCCTTCAGATTTTACTCTTGTGAGTTATGATGTAGATATGGAAGAATTTAGTGTAACGGTAAAGATTAGGAACAATAGCACAGAACCTTATTGCAGAGATATTGGAGCTCAACTTTTTCGTAAAGGAACCAACGGTGAGGCAATACAAGTTGGTAGAAGAACATTATATGCAGATATAGCTCCAGGTGAGACAAGGACATTTAAATTTCTGCTAAATGGACGAAAGAGCAACACAGAATATGCTTTAGCGATTTACTGCTATGTAAAGCACACAGGAGACGAATACTATGTTGTTGGCGATGTGAGATTCACCACAGGCGAGACGGCTGTTGAGAACATAGAGGCAACAACTGACATATCAACACCTACCCTAATCTATAGACTTGACGGAACTAGAGTGATGGAAACCAAGCAGGCTGGTGTCTATGTGGTTGATGGTAAGAAGAAGGTAATAAGCAATTGACCTTTACTACATAGCAAATAAAAACACCGGATGCGTCCATAGAGGGTGCATCCGGTGTTTTTCATGCTTAAAAAATCCTTCATTTACTCGTCTGTAAAAATCATAGAGTTGGAACTTTTTGTGCCTTTCGCAACTTCTTCTGTATGAGAAGAATCATACTGCTTTGTCAGAAATCCATTCCTAAGCGGAAGGTGATGGCACCGGCATTGTCTTTCTCGTATAAGAAAGTTCCGTCATTGAGGTGACCGCAGTAGATCAGGTCGCAGTGCTGGAATTCATATCCGACACTCAGGTTCATGGCGGCACCGCGACCAAATCTGATACCCAGTGATGGCGACATGTACAGTCCCTCCTCATCCAATATAGAATAGCCTATGCGGCAATCCAGATAGAAGGCGGCATTGTCTGCGAATGGCACATAGAATCGTGCATCTGCAAAGATGGGGAGACCAAGTGATTCGGAGCCGTAATAATAATTTAGTCCAACACCCACACCTGTGAAAACATAACGGTTGATTTGATAGCCATGAACAGTGCTGGCTCCAAATCTGTTGATGGAATGCTCCCCGACACCCAGTGCATAGTTGAAGTCGAGCATACCCTTGTAACCGGCATAGGGAGCAGGACGGTCGTAGTCATAGTCTGCCTGTGCGAAAGAGGATGCAGAACAAAGCAGTGCCAAGGCAACTACAATAAAACGCAAATGTTTCATAATGATATTTGTTGTTAAGTTATACCTTATTTATATATATTATACAACCCTTCTCTAACCTGTTGGCTTGCTACTTCTGATAGACTCTTACATAGTCAATCTCGTAGCGCATGGGCATAGCCTCCATGTCTACTTTTCCTCCTGTGCTACCCATGGCAAGGTTCAGGAGCAGGTACATGGGGGCATGGAATGGATTGTCACCATTACCATGCTTGCCATTTATAGTTTTGCTGAGATCTATTTCGTTGAGCAGTTCATTGTCGAGATATATACGTATGAAGTCTTTGTCCCAATCCATGCGCCAGATATGGAACTGCGTTGCCCAAAGGGGATCCTTGTCGGTGAAGTGTGTGAAGGGTTTCACGCTCTCATCCCATACACTACCACCCTTGTCATTGCCCCAACAAGCATTGGCAAGAATGCTGGGTACACCATTCTTGGGATAGTATTCCATGATGTCTACCTCTCCACATGAGGGCCAACCGTATTTGTCCTTGCGTCCCAACATCCATATTGCCGGCCACGAACCACGACTGGCAGGGATACGGGCACGGATGATGAAGCGTCCGTACAGGAATTCGTGCAGTCCTCGTGTTATGACGCTGGCCGAGGTGCATTCTATACGCTTGCGGTTGTGCTTCCAGTCTTTGCTTCCTTCCTTGTACCACGGACAAGGTCTGTCTTCCTTTCGTGCGGTGATGAGAAGTATGCCATCCTCTGTAATTGTAGCATTTTCTCCCTGATACCATTGCCATTCGTGATTGCGCACAAAACCAAGTTCGTATGTCCAATTGGCAGGGTTGGGACGACCAGGAGTGTCGAACTCGTCATTCCATACCAGTTTGTAGCCATCGTCCAAAGTTTGCGGCACCTGTGCACCAGCGCCAAGGAGTATACCAAGGAGCATGAGGGCAGAAAGGAGTGTCTTCTTCATATTGGTATATATTATATATAAGGTATTGTCAGTGTTGTTTCCCCAAAAAGGGCTTAATAGGTAGTATTCTCTTCTCTATTCTCTTCTTCAAATGAGCATTGGAAGTTGATCTTTTGGAGTGAATCAGGAGAAATTCTTACAAAAAGACGGTCTTTAATATGCGGGAAATTGGATTTGTCTTTGTGAAGTACTAAATTCCCCTTTTGGAAAGTACCACAATATCTTACACTGTCTTGAAAGAATTTATCGTTCTGTCTCCAAGGATGATTGCCATGCTTTAACGCTTCGTCAGAGGAATGATGCCTTATATTTACAGGTCCGCTAAGGTATTGTGTTTTTCTTGAATCAAGAGTAAACACGATACTATCCTTCTTGTTAGAGATTTGTTCTAAACGCAAAATAAAGAATCCAGGATAGAAACCCTCTCGAGCATCTCTAAACTCATCACTTGTTCCCCAAAAATAGCCATCCACTATCTCACCGTTTTTGTAAGAGAACTCTATTATATTGTCTTCACAATCATGTAAAGGATAGTTGGAATAATAATAGTAATAAGAAGTGGAATCTATCTCTGAAAGGAGGGAGATAGATTTTAGACTTTTGAGTGTTTTTGTTATCAGATTGTTTTTTGTGGTTTCGTCCGCTATTGAATCATCTTGCCAATGATAGATGTTCTTCGCACTTTTGAAAGTCCCATCCTTGTGGAACTCCAATATCATGTAGTCCGCATATGGCAAGACACCTACCTTTGGTGTACAGCAATCTTTGATAATAAAAAATGTAATAAGGTTTTTCTGCTCAATGTATTGGCATGGTATCCAGCGTATGTCGCGAGGCCAAGAGTTATGGTCGAGCGTGTCTGGTATTATGAAAAGGCATGACTCGAATGGCAGTTCCCTGTCCTCTCCTGCACTGGTGAACAGCGTGTGGTTTATGGCAGGATTGACTTGTTTGTGAAAATAATCCTTGAACTGCTCGAAGGAAAATTGCTTTACCGAGGAAAGGACATCCACAGTCTCTTTGTGCGGGGCAACAACAATGCTTTCTTTAATCTTCCCGCTTGATTTAAGGGTGTATTTGCGCGTACACGATGTGTATACCAGATTCTTGTATTGAACCAACAGGCTGCAATCATCCAATGTTTTTTGTTCTACGAATAGACTTCGCCCATCGTCCGATGCTTTTATGCCTATAGCGTAGGCGGCGGTGCCGGAATGGCAGAGTGTCTTACAATCTATCATCTTGC
>JAFYVX010000217.1 GCA_017558255.1 Bacteroidaceae bacterium | reverse complement strand
GCGCCGCTTCCGCTCTCGTACCAGCGAACCAGATTCACACGGAACTGCAGGGTGGAGTAACCGGGTATCTTTCCGCTTCCGGCACTGCCATAGGCAAGATTATAGGGGATGAAGACCATCCAGTCGTCGCCTTCCACCATGTACTGCATCGCAGTACTGAAACCTTCAATGAGATTACGCATGCCCATCAAGGTGGGGGCTGCCGTTGCAGGATTGAAGTCGCCATAATAACTGGTATCAAACATATCCTGAACGACACCCATCTCTGTTCCGGTACCTATATAGTTATAGGTGGGCATGAGCCAGCCTCTGTAGTTCACATGTACTGTGTCGTTGTAGGCAGGGCTTCCCTTGGCGGCAATATCCGCTCCACGTTCAATTATACGAACACATATACTGTCGGTAACAGGACCAGAAGAACTTGATGTCTTCAGCAACGACTTGTACATCCTCCACTGGCAATGGTCCTCCCATGCCTCGCCATGTTCTGCCTTGGCTTGGGCAATGGCAAGACGGGCTACCTGGACGGTATCCTCAAACCACTTGGCATTACGACTTTGCCAATCCTCGTAAGGGTCGTAGGTATTGTCTGTCTCGCTACAGGAAGCAAGACCCAGGACTGCCACAAACAGTATATACAGATATTTCTTCATCAATTATCCGATTCGCTTTAATGGTGGATATGCTACAGGGTGGTTTAGAGCAACTTCTTCAGCAGGCTGGTGATGCTTACCTGGTCCTCGATGATGCCACGAAGTTCGGAGATGTGCACACGGCGCTGCTCCATGCTGTCGCGCTCGCGCAGAGTTACGGTGTTGTCTTCCAGAGTCTGCTGGTCAACGGTAACACAGAAGGGACAACCGATCGCGTCCATACGACGGTAGCGCTTGCCTATCTGGTCCTTCTCCTCGTACTTGCAGTTGAAGTGGAAGCGCAGGTCGTTCATAATCTCCTGTGCCTTCTCGGGCATACCGTCCTTCTTGGTCAGGGGGAACACAGCCAGCTTGACGGGAGCCAGGGCAGCAGGCAGGTGCAGAACGGTACGTGTCTGTCCGTCGGGCAACTGCTGCTCTTCGTAGCTGTGGCACATGATGGAGAGGAACATACGGTCTACGCCGATAGAGGTCTCGATAACATAGGGAGTGTATGACTCATTGCTCTCGGGATCGAAGTACTCAATCTTCTTGCCGCTATACTTGGCATGGCTTGAAAGGTCGAAGTTGGTACGAGAGTGGATACCCTCAACCTCCTTGAAACCGAAGGGCATATGGAACTCGATGTCGGTAGCAGCATTGGCGTAGTGTGCCAACTTGTCGTGGTCGTGGAAACGGTAGTTGTCTGCACCGAAACCAAGAGCCTGGTGCCATGCCATACGGGTCTGCTTCCACTGTGAGAACCAATCCAACTCGGTGCCTGGCTTCACGAAGAACTGCATTTCCATCTGCTCGAACTCGCGCATACGGAAAATGAACTGACGGGCAACGATCTCATTGCGGAATGCCTTACCAATCTGTGCAATACCGAAAGGCAGCTTCATACGACCGGTCTTCTGCACATTGAGGTAATTAACGAAAATACCCTGTGCAGTTTCGGGACGCAGGTATACCTTGTTTGCACCATCGGCAGTGGAACCCATCTCGGTGGAGAACATCAGGTTGAACTGACGCACCTCGGTCCAGTTGCGAGTGCCACTGATAGGACATGCTATCTCCTCGTCAAGGATTATCTGGCGCAGTTCGGCAAGGTCACCATCGTTCAGGGCCTTGGCAAAGCGCTCATGAAGAGCATCGCGCTTCTCCTGATTTTCCAATACACGGGCATTGGTAGCACGGAACTCGGCCTCGTTGAAAGCCTCGCCATACTTCTTTGCTGCCTTCTGGATTTCCTTGTCAATCTTCTCGTCGTACTTTGCCAACTGGTCCTCAATGAGAACGTCGGCACGATAGCGCTTCTTGCTGTCCTTGTTGTCGATGAGGGGATCGTTGAAAGCATCAACGTGTCCACTGGCCTTCCAAACGGTGGGGTGCATGAAGATGGCTGCGTCGATACCCACGATGTTCTCGTGGAGAAGCACCATAGACTGCCACCAGTACTGCTTGATGTTGTTCTTCAGTTCCACACCATTCTGACCATAGTCGTAAACTGCGCCCAGACCATCGTATATGTCACTTGAGGGGAATACAAAACCATACTCCTTGCAATGAGAAATAATTTTCTTGAAAACGTCTTCTTGTTGTGCCATTGTTTTGTTCTGATTTTTCGCGCAAAGTTACGATTTTATGCTATATTTATGGAGCTGAGACACAAAAAAACTGGACAATATCAGCCCCATCGGCACAATTCATACCGAATAATTTGGCAGTTCAGATAAAAAAGCGTAGCTTTGTGGGCTGTAATATGCCTTTTTGGCATTTGAGGAGTTTTTGCAGGACAATAAAAAACGAAAGATACATAAATGAGACAACTAAAAATCACCAAAAGCATCACCAGCCGCGACAGCCAGTCATTGGATAAATATCTTCAGGAAATTGGCCGCGAGCAGCTTTTGACCGTAGAAGAGGAAGTGGAACTCAGTCAGCGAATCCGCAAGGGCGACCGCCAGGCTTTGGACATCTTGGTAAAGAGCAACCTGCGCTTCGTAGTATCAGTAGCAAAACAGTACCAGAACCAGGGTCTCAGCCTACCCGACCTCATCAACGAGGGAAATGTTGGCCTCATCAAGGCCGCAGAGAAGTTCGACGAAACCCGTGGTTTCAAGTTCATCAGCTATGCCGTTTGGTGGATTCGCCAGACAATCCTGCAGGCTCTGGCCGAGCAGAGCCGTATCGTGCGTCTGCCCCTGAATCAGGTTAGCGCCGTGAACAAGATAAGCAAGGCCATAACCAAGTTTGAACAGGAATTCGAGCGCAAGCCAAGCGCAGAGGAACTGGCTGAACTGGTAAACGAAATGCCCGAGAAGATAAACGACAGTCTGCGTGCCAGCGGACGCCACGTCAGCGTGGATGCCCCCTTCGTGGAGGGCGAGGACAACAGTCCGCTTGACGTGATGGAGAACACCGACGCACCTGCCGCCGACCATTCGCTCATAAGCGAAAGCCTGCAGCTGGAGATTTCACGCGCCCTGGACATCCTCAACGAACGCGAGCGCGACATCATCGAGATGAGTTTCGGCATTGCACAACCCGAGATGACCTTGGAGGAAATAGGCGACCGTTTCGGTTTGACAAGAGAGCGTGTGCGTCAGATCAGAGAGAAGGCGATACGCAAACTACGCGTTGCCAACAAGACAAGCATACTCCGCTCATACTTGGGATAATCCCAAACAGACATATACAGAAAAAAAATGCAGAGACACCGCAACGTCTCTGCATTTTGTTTTATTCAGACACAGGGCATGGCAATATGCCGCCGTGCAATGATTCAGAATCTCGGGAACATCACCGGCGCAGAGCCTTGGCGCGCCGACAGTTCCGTAAGTTCGATGACCGACGACCACAGAGCTGCGTCGTAAACGTCCATATCAAGCGCAATCAAGTCCTCGCAACCAGCCTCACGTGCCTCACGGACCTTCTCCAGCGATTCCAGCAAACGGCGGTCCATCATATAGTTCATCACATTAGGCACACCCATTGCCCTGCCTTCAGATATCATTGTCTGGAACTCAGATGGAATGAACCCTTCAACATAGGCAACAGCCTCTTCGCCACTAAGTTGCACAACACCTTGCTTGGTCTCTATGTGCACGGTTGGCATAGGGTATTTCTGCAGGAAACCCAACGTTCCGCACACCGTCTGCATACGGCTATAGGGGCGCGGTGTGGAAATGTCGTAGTGCAGAAGCATGCTCACACCTGACACTGAGCGGATCAGCGAGGTATTGGTGTGGTCTCCGGGAATGGGAGACGACAAAGACACAAGATAATCCAGGGTATCGCCCTCGGGCAACAACTGGCACATTGGCCCAAGAGCATGCGTGGGATACGGGTTGCCTCCCTGTCTGCGGCCATGGGCACGCATCCACCCCTCGGGAA
This sequence comes from Bacteroidaceae bacterium, assembly GCA_017558255.1. Lineage (GTDB taxonomy): Bacteria > Bacteroidota > Bacteroidia > Bacteroidales > Bacteroidaceae > Physcousia. The sequence continues at coordinate 12,278 of JAFYVX010000217.1, read as the reverse complement.
CGGTATGGGCATAGGCTCCTTCAAGGTGCTTTATGCGACCAAGCATACCACGGCGCACCATCTCCCTGACACCAAGATGCCAGGTGTCGTAGCAACAGTTTTCAAGCATAACACAGTGTCTGCCAGTCTCCCGTGCCACGGAAACGAGTCTTTCGCAATCAGCAACGGTCATTGCCGCGGGAACCTCCAGCGCAACATCCTTGCCTGCATGCATGGCAGTAACAGCCATGCGCATGTGCCACTCCCACGGAGTGCATATCCACACCAGGTCCACATCGGGATGGGTAGCCGCATCACGCCAGTCGCTTTCCACATCGCATCTGACAAGCACGTTGGCATTAGGCATGCGCCCCAACCGCTCCAATGTAACCTGCCCACGCTGACCAAGACCTATAAGTGAGATATTTACCATATACAACGAATCGGTTTATGTGTGTGTTATCCACGTTTTACTTTTTTCACCATCTCCCACACCTCGGGGGCGAGCCATTGGCCGTCATAGGACGGATTGCCCTTAATCTCGGTACGAATCCACGTACTGCTAACGTCCATTAGCGGCACGTCCACGAATTCCACGCGGGCAGAACACCCGTCCTCAATGGGTGCAAGTGTCTCATCGGCAGTTCTCTCCGACTGCCTGGGCAAGACAATGATACGGTATCCGGCAAGAATATCCTCCCACCTGTACCAGCGGCGAAAGCAATCCCAATTGTCCTGACCAATGACAAGGACAAACTCCCTGTTGGGGAATCTGGCGGAGAGCGCGGCGAGTGTGCTTACCATGTAACTGGGACGCGGCAGTCCGAATTCAATATCAGAAACCTCGACACCCGAGATGTCTTTAACTGCGATACGAGCAAGTTCGAGCCGCAGTCCGTCGTCCCACAAACCTCCATCCTTCAATGGATTCTGAGGGCTGACAACAAGCCACATCTCATCCACCAGCCCACGCGCAACGATTGCACTCGCCATGGACGTATGACCAAGGTGTATGGGATTGTAACTTCCTCCATACACTCCAGTAACTATCTTTTTTGACTCGGACTTGCACATTTCGATGGCAAAGTTAGTCTTTTTCTGCCGAATTTTTGCTATTTTTGCGGACAAAATTACTATATAATAAGGTATGATACTTTCAATGACAGGATACGGCAAAGCATCGAGCACCTTTGGTGACAAGAAGATCACTGCCGAAATAAAATCCCTGAACAGCAAGGCACTGGACCTTACAGTGCGCATAGCCGCATGTTACCGTGAGAAGGAAATGGAGTTGCGCACCATGATAAACGAGAAACTACTCCGCGGCAAGGTGGAGTTCTCTCTGTGGATAGAACGCGACGAGGTGGAACAGACCGCAAAACTGAACCTCCCCCTCATGCAGAAATACATCCAGCAGTTCCAGGAAGCCAACGAGCAATACAACATCCCCATTCCGCAAAACCTCACCGAGGTAGTACTGAGAATGCCTGATGCGGTGAGCAAGACTGACACAATGGAGGAACTTACCGAGGAAGAATGGACCGTGGCCCGCAGCGTGGCAGAACAGGCCGTCAAACAACTGATGGATTTCCGTGCCCAGGAAGGAAAGGCTCTGGAGCAGAAGTTCCGCGAGAAGGTGGACAACATAGAATCCCTGATGAAAAGTATCGAACCCTATGAGAAATCACGCACGGAGAAAATACGCCAGCGACTGACAGATGCCTTGGCTACCATCCCCGAAGTGGAGTATGACAGAGGCAGACTGGAGCAGGAGATGATCTTCTACATTGAGAAACTGGACATCAACGAAGAGAAACAAAGACTGTTCCATCATCTCGGATATTTCCGCGAGACTCTGGACGGAGAGTACGGACAAGGCAAGAAACTGGGATTCATCGCCCAGGAGATGGGACGTGAGATAAACACCACTGGTTCAAAGTCCAACCAGGCAGAAATGCAGAACATAGTGGTGATGATGAAAGACGAACTGGAGCAGATAAAGGAGCAGGTGCTCAACGTGCTCTAACCTTCCACTTTCCCCAATTAACACAAAAGCAATATCAGCATGAAAGGCAATTGTCTTATATTCAGCGCCCCAAGTGGCAGCGGCAAAAGCACCATCGTACAATGGCTAACCAAGGAGCATCCCGAACTGAACCTTGAGTTCAGCATCAGCGCCACATCACGTCCACCACGAGGTACTGAACAGCACGGTGTGGAGTATTTCTTCCTCACACCAGAGGAATTCAAAGCCAAGATCGATGCCAACGAGTTCCTGGAATACGAAGAGGTGTATACCGACAGATATTACGGCACACTGAAGAGCCAGGTTGAGGATATGCTGGAGAACGGAAAGAACGTCATCTTCGACATTGACATCAAAGGCGGCATCAACGTGAAGAACTTCTTCGGCGAAAGGGCCCTGTCCCTGTTCATACAGCCTCCCAGCGTGGAAGAACTGAGAAAACGCCTCGTTGGTCGTGCCACCGACAGCGCAGAGCAGATAGAAGAGCGTTTGGCAAAGGCTGAATACGAGATGTCGTTTGCTCCTCAGTTTGACCAGATTATCGTCAACGACGACCTGGATACAGCAAAGGCCGAGACCTTGAAAACAATCCACAACTTCCTAAACAAAGAATAAAACTTGGCAACAATACTTAGCATAGAAACCAGCACCAACGTCTGTTCGGTGGCAGTAGCCGAGGACAACCACGTAATCTTTCGCAAAGAAGATTTCGAAGGTCCCTCACATGCAGTGCAGTGCGGCTTGTTCGTCGAGGAGGCTCTTTCCTTTGCAGAAAGTCATGCCATCCCTCTGGATGCCGTAGCCGTAAGCGAAGGTCCGGGCAGTTACACCGGTCTGCGCATAGGAGTGAGCATGGCAAAGGGCGTGGCTTACGGTCGCAACGTGCCACTTGTGTCTATACCCACCCTGCAACTGATATGCGTGCCGGTACTCCTGTATCATGAGGAGATTCCTGAAAACTCATTGCTCGTGCCCATGATGGACGCCCGACGAATGGAGGTGTACTCGGCCATCTATGACCGTAGTCTGAAGGAAATACGCGGCATACAGGCCGACATAGTAGACGAGAACACCTATCTGGAATACCTGGAGCAAGGACCTGTGGTCTTTTTCGGCAACGGAAGCAACAAGTGCAAGCAGGTGATTTCACACCCCAATGCCATCTTCATTGACAACATACACCCATTGGCCAGCAATGCTGCTCCGTTGGCAGAGCAGAGGCTGAGACGAGGCGAGACCGTATCGACCGCCTACTTCGAACCATTCTACCTGAAGGAATTCCAGGCCACCAAACCCAAGAACCTGTTATGAGCAAGATACAGTACAATACGGAGAAGGACGGACTTCTAATGTCGGAGTACGGACGAATGGTACAAGACATGGCCAACCATTGCATGACTATCGAGGACAGGCAGGAACGCCTCCTGTGTGCTAAATCCATCATCTCGGCAATGGCAAGCCTCGGACAAGAGAAACTTGCCAATCCTGAAGTCCAAAGCAAACTTTGGAACCATCTGGCACTGATAAGCGATTTCAACCTGGACATAGACTATCCCGTGGAGATAATACCAAAGGCAGAGGCAACTATGCGCCCCTCTGCAATGTCCTTGCCTCAAGGAAAGATCAGGCACAGGCACTACGGTCGCATCATCGAGGAGGCTTTGGCCAAACTGCAGGAAATGCCCGACGGGGAAGAGCGCAATGCACTCATACAACAGACCGCCGACAGGATGAAACAGAACCTGTTTACGTGGAACCCCGATGTGATGAGCGAAGAGAAGGTTGCCAACGACATCGACCAGTATGCCAAGGGGCAGAATCTCAGTGTGGCTCTGGAAGGACATCAGTTTGCAACGCTACACACCCTACCTACCAACGTCTTGAAAAGAAAGAAGAAGAAATAATGTCAGCATTCATTATCGAAGGAGGACGACCCCTGAAGGGCGAGATAACGCCTCAGGGGGCGAAGAACGAGGCATTGCAGGTGCTTTGCGCCACACTGCTTACGAGCGAGCCTATAAGAATCAGCAACCTGCCGGACATAGCCGACGTCAACAACCAGATACGCCTGTTGCAGGACATCGGTGTGCGCGTCACCCGCCACGGGCAGGGCGACATGACATTCCAGGCCGACAATGTCGATATCAGCTACCTGCAAAGCGACGAGTTCCTTGACCGATGCTCGCGCCTGCGTGGCAGCGTCATGTTTGTAGGTCCGTTGGTGGCAAGGTTCGGACATGCCATGGTCAGCAAGCCAGGTGGCGACAAAATAGGCAGAAGGCGTCTTGACACGCATTTCCTCGGAATACAGAAACTGGGGGCTGCATTCTCCTACGACGAAGAAAGAGGCGTCTTTGACATCAGCGCGAAGAAACTGAAAGGTGCATACATGCTACTTGAAGAGGCTTCGGTAACAGGCACGGCAAACATACTGATGGCGTCGGTCCTTGCAGAAGGCACCACCACTATCTACAATGCCGCGTGCGAACCTTACCTGCAACAGCTGTGCAGCCTGCTCTGCGGCATGGGGGCAAAGATAGAGGGCATAGGTTCGAACCTGCTCACCATCACCGGCGTGACAGAACTGCACGGTGCCTCACACACCATACTCCCGGACATGATCGAAGTGGGCTCCTTCATCGGTATGGCAGCAATGTGCGGCGAAGGTGTAAGAATATGCAACGTGCACTACGACCAGCTGGGTATCATCCCCACCGTGTTCCAGCGCCTTGGCGTGAAAATGGAGCGGCAGGGCGATGACATATACATCCCCAAGCAGGAACACTACGAAATAGAGTCCTTCCTGGACGGAAGCATCATGACCATCGCCGATGCGCCATGGCCTGGCCTTACCCCCGACCTTCTGAGCATCCTGCTGGTTGTGGCCACACAGGCAAAAGGCAGTGTGCTCATACACCAGAAGATGTTTGAGAGCCGTCTGTTCTTCGTGGACAAACTTATAGAAATGGGAGCACAGATAATCTTGTGCGACCCTCACCGCGCCGTGGTCATCGGTCACGACAGACAATTCCAGTTGAAGGGCGGCAAAATGACCTCGCCCGACATTCGTGCCGGCATTGCCATGCTCATCGCTGCGATGAGCGCCTCCGGCACGAGCAAGATTGACAACATCGGGCAGATAGACCGCGGTTATGAGAACATAGAGGAAAGACTCAACAACCTTGGAGCAAACATAACTCGAGTAGAATGATAGAGACATACAAGATAGGCACACTGACACGCACACATGGCATAGGCGGCGAATTGTCCATGAACTTTACCGACGACGTATGGGACAGGGCCGATGCCGATTATGTATTCTTGGAGGTGGACGGCATACAGGTACCGTTCTTCCTTGAAGGGTGGAGATTCCGAAGCGATTCCGTCGCATTGCTGAAGTTCCAGGACATAGACAATTCGGAAGATGCCACCGAATATGTCGGGGCGGATGTGTATTTCCCCTACGACCTCACCCCGGAACCCGACGAGGACGACGAATATACATGGAAGCATTTCACCGGCTGGCAGGTTGTGGACTCAGTGTACGGGGCACTGGGCGAGATAGACTATGTGGAGGACTCCACCGCCAACACCATCTTCTGTATAGAAGGTAAACTCGTCCCCGCAACAGAAGATTTCATAGAGAGAATAGACGCAAAGGAGCGTACCATATATATGAACCTGCCCGAAGGGCTTTTAGATTTGTAATACCATTATGAAAAGAAAAATATGTATCCTGGGCTCTACCGGCAGCATCGGCACCCAGGCCTTGCAGGTAATAGAGGAGCACAGCGACTTGTTCGAAGCATATGTACTTACAGCCGGCAACAATGCCGACCTGCTGATAGAACAGGCACGCAAGTTTCTGCCCTGCGCTGTGGTAATTGCCGATGAAAGCAAGTATGTCTATGTCAGCGAAGCGCTGTCCGGACTTCCAGTACAGGTATATGCCGGTAGCGAGGCACTTTGCCAGGTAGTAGCGATGGAACCCGTGGACATGGTGCTGACCGCACTGGTGGGTTTCAGCGGACTTCGCCCCACCATCTCCGCCATAAAGGCAAGAAAACCCATTGCCTTGGCCAACAAGGAAACTTTGGTGGTAGCTGGCGAACTCATCACCGCCCTTTGCAAGGAATACAATGTGCCCATGCTTCCAGTGGACAGTGAGCACTCTGCCATCTTCCAGAGCTTGATGGGAGAAGAAAGCCCCATAGAGAAACTAATCCTTACCGCTTCTGGCGGTCCCTTCCGCAAGTTCTCGCTGGACGAGATGAAGAACGTCACTGCTGCGCAGGCGCTGAAACACCCCAACTGGGATATGGGAGCCAAGATTACCATCGACTCAGCAAGTATGATGAACAAGGGTTTTGAGGTAATCGAAGCCAAGTGGTTGTTTGATGTCGATGCAGACCGCATACAGGTGGTTGTACACCCACAGAGCATAGTTCACAGTGCCGTACAGTTCCAGGACGGTGCGGTAAAGGCCCAGCTCGGTGCTCCCGACATGCGAGTGCCCATACAGTTGGCCATGTCATACCCCGTAAGACTGGAGAGCAGTTTCCCACGCATCGACTGGTGGGACATGCAGGACCTTACCTTCGAACGCCCCGACATGGAGCGTTTCCCCTGTCTGGCCATGGCATACGAGGCAATACGCCGCGGCGGTAATGCCGCCTGTGTTGTGAATGCCGCCAACGAAGTGGTCAACCTTGCCTTCCGTCAGGAAAAATGCGGTTTCCTGCAGATGGCGGAAATTATACAGAAGACCCTTGACAAAGTGGAATACATCAAGGAACCCTCACTTGAAGACTATCTGGAAACAGACCGCATAGCACGTCTCACAGCCTCTGAACTCCTGTAGTATTTACTCACCTGCAATACGATTTTACTCCAATGGAAATAATATTTATCAAAGCACTGCAATTAATCTGCTGCCTGAGTCTGCTGGTATTCATCCACGAAGGCGGCCACTTCCTCTTCGCCAAGTTCTCCGGTGTGAAGGTGGAGAAATTCTACCTGTTCTTCAACCCATACTTTCATCTCTTCTCCACCAGAGACAAGTGGTTTACCCGCCTGTTCCCCTATTTTAAGAATAATGAAACGGAATACGGTATCGGTTGGCTTCCCCTGGGCGGTTATGTCAGCATTGCCGGCATGGTGGACGAGACAAAGAGCGCTGAAGATGTTGCTGCCCAGGCCCCACAGGAAAGCGACTTCAACCAGAAACCTGTATGGCGCCGCTTCCTCATCATGTTTGGCGGCGTACTGTTCAACCTGATTGCCGCACTGGTGATATACTCTGCTATAGTTTTCACCTGGGGACGCGAGATTATACCCATGCGCAACCTGCCTGACGGACTGAACTACAACCAGGTGGCACACGAAATAGGATTCGTCAACGGTGACACGCCTATAAGCATAGACGGGAAGGAAATCGAGGGTTTCAGCGGAGCCTTGATGATGGACATCTCAGAGGCAAAGACCGTGACCGTTCTGCGCAATGGCGAGGAAGTGGACATAAACATGCCTTCTGAGGGCGTCTCATTGCTGGAGATGCAGAAAAGTCCCCAATTCTTCTCCTTGCCCATCAAACCAATCGTAGGCGAACTTTCAGAAGACATGCCTGCATATAAATATGGTATTAAGGTAGGGGACATCATACAGGAAATAGACGGCACTCCCACTCCCGACATTACCAATGTGACTACAGAACTTGGACGCAGACAGGACATACTAAGCGCCGAGGGTTGCACACACGAGGACAGCATACGTGCAAAAAGCATCTCCATGGTAGTCTTGCGTGCTGATACAGGAGCGCAGGATACGCTGAAGCTGACACTTGGCGACGACACTAAGTTGGGCATCCTCTGGGACAACAAACTAAAGGACATCCCCACCGAGCACCAGTCGTTCACATTCCTGGAGAGCATCCCCGCAGGCTTCACTCTGGCATGGAACACTTTGTCCGACTATGTTGTCTCCTTGAAATACCTGTTCAACAAGGAAGGCATGCAGCAGGTAGGCTCATTCCTGACTATAGGCAACCTCTTCCCTTCAACATGGAACTGGCATGACTTCTGGGGATTGACAGCCTTCATCAGCATCATTCTGGCTGTCATGAATATCCTGCCTATCCCCGGACTGGATGGTGGCCACATCGTACTGCTCCTCTACGAGGGCATTATGCGCAAGCAACCTTCTCCCAAGGCAATGGAGATTATTGAAAGAATAGGTCTCTTTATTCTTTTCGGTTTGATGATTCTTGCCTTCAGCAACGACATAATGAGGTTCTTCTTCTGACACCTTTACATGTTTTTAACACAATATTTTACCTTAATAAGCAAATAAGCAGTAACTTCGTGACGAAATTACATGATATTTAATCTTAAGGTAAAAAGGGAAAGAAATTATGTATTGGATTCTATTCAGCGGTATCGCCCTGGTAAGCTTTCTGGTTCAATGGAACCTGAAGAACAAGTTTGAGAAGTACAGCAAGGTATTGCTCCCCAACCGAATGACAGGCAAGGACGTTGCCATAAAGATGCTTCATGACAATGGCATCTACGACGTTCGCGTCATAAGCACGCCTGGTCAGTTGACCGACCACTACAACCCTGTGGACAAGACCGTAAACCTCAGCGAGGATGTCTATAACGACTGCTCTGTAGCAGCTGCCGCCGTGGCATCACACGAATGTGGTCATGCCTTACAGCATGCTACCGCATATGCTCCATTGAAAATGCGCAGTTCGCTGGTTCCCGTTGTAAGTTTTGCCTCCAGTTGGATGCAATGGGTACTGCTCATCGGCATCTTTACCATTGAGATATTCCCCCAGATCATGCTTGGCGGCATAATACTTTTTGCCATGACAACACTGTTTGCCTTCATCACCTTGCCGGTAGAAATCAATGCCAGCATGAGAGCGGTATCATGGCTGAAGAATGCGGGCATTACAACCTACGAGACACAACCCATGGCAAGCGAGGCCCTTCGCAGCGCGGCCTACACATATGTTGCCGCAGCACTTGGTTCCTTGGCAACACTTGTCTACTACATCCTTATGTTCCTGGGAAGAAGCAGGGATTAAGGACATCTATTTAGTACAATCCTAACATATCCTACATAGACATGAAAATCAAGAATCTGCTACTTGCAGTATCTGCATTGATCGTATGCGGCAACAGCTTTGCCGACAAGACAGAAACCACAAATGACGAAAAGGTATTCCGTGAACTTCTGACGGACTCACTCTCCAAGGCAAATGTCACTACCTGGACATTGCCCGACTCTCTGGAACCTAATGCCAAGATGAACTTCTATCTGGGTGTCAAGGGTGACATGCCCAAGGACGGATATCCCGTATTCCTTTACCTCCACGGTTCCGGTCCGAGAGCAAACGAATGGGCAACCGGTCTGAAACTGGCCAAGCACTTTAACGACGGTCCTTCCATGTACATCGTTCCCCAGATTCCACAGGAGGGAGAATGGTACAGATGGTGGCAGCGCAGCAAGCAGTGGACCTGGGAGAAGGTTTTGCGCATCATATTGTCCATGCCTGAAGTTGACAAGAACAGAATCTATGTATTCGGTATATCTGAGGGCGGATATGGAAGCCAGCGACTGGCATCGTTCTATGCCGACTACTGGGCTGCTGCTGGTCCGATGGCTGGCGGCGAACCACTGATCAACGCACCTGTGGAAAACCTCGCACACGTTCCCCTCAGTTTCCTTACCGGCGACCGCGACTTCATGTTCTACCGCCACCTTCTCACCAAGACTACAGGAGAGAAACTGGACAGTATGCAGCGTATTCACCCCGACGAGTATGTACACCGTGTAAAACTGCTCGAAGGCTACGGCCACTCCATAGACTACACCCCCACCACCCCATGGCTTGCACAGCACAAGCGCAATGCCCAGCCCCGTCATTTCCTCTGGGAAAACTTTGAGATGGACGGTCTTAAGCGCAACGCTTTCTACAATCTGCAGGTTTTGGAAGAGGAAGATGAATTCCGCACACAATACGAATTCACTGCCAATGCCGACAACAGTATAGACATTAAGGTGGATGCTGTCAAGTACAATCCCACCTGGAAGGATCCCCGTTGGGGCATAAACATGCTCTTCAGCAAAGAGTTCACACCTGCCCAGCATGGACATCTGCGCATATTCCTGTCCGACCAACTTGTTGACTTGAAGAAAAAGGTAATCGTCCGCATCAATGGCAAGGAAGTGTTCAACGGCAAGGTGAAGGGTTCCAAGAAGAACCAGAAACTGGCACACGAACTCTGGGGCGACCCCATGCGCAACTTCAAGCATGCTATTGAAGTGAACTGGTAATCCCCTACCCCATATTCAACCGCCCTGTCCCTTTCCGGGATGGGGCGGTTAACGTTATCACTTATTCATTCAAATTAAAATGAATTTATTTGTTATTTCACTCACTTAATCGTACCTCTGACCTGCGGTCGAAGGTACTAACGTTCGGAAATACTCAAATAAATTTAACCCTTTGGGTTCAATTTGCTCTCGTTCGGCATAAAAAGTAAACTTTTTCTGCTCTCTCTTAATCGCAAATTTGGTATTTCGCTCACTTAATCGTACCTCTGACCTGTGGTCGAAGGTACTAACATTCGGAAATACTCAAATAAATTTGGTATTTCGCTCACTTAATCGTACCTTTGCATGTTCATTCAAAGGAAATAATCGAGACAATTCTATGAAATACGGATTTGACAACGATAAATATATCCGCATCCAAAGCCAGCACATCAGGGAGAGGATTGCGCAGTTTCAAGGCAAACTTTATCTGGAATTAGGCGGCAAGCTCTTTGACGACCATCACGCCAGCCGCGTTCTTCCCGGTTTCCAGCCTGACTCAAAGCTCAGGATGCTATCACAGCTGTCTTCCCAGGCAGAGATAGTCATTGTGATCAGTGCCGTAGATATTGAGAAGAACAAGGTTCGCCAGGACCTCGGCATAACTTACAATGAAGACGTGCTGCGCCTGAGAAACGAGTTCCAGAACTGTGGTTTCATGGTTGGCAGCGTGGTGATAACACATTTCAACGGCCAGAGTTCAGCGGCAACATACCGCCGCCGCCTGGAATCGCTTGGCATAAAGACCTATTATCACTACACCATCGAAGGCTACCCCAACAACGTGGCACTTATCGACTCCGACGAGGGCTTCGGCAAGAACGACTATGTGGAGACCGAGCGTCCTCTGGTCATTGTCACTGCTCCCGGTCCCGGTTCAGGCAAGATGGCAGTCTGCCTTTCACAGCTATACAACGAGCACAAGCGTGGTGTCTGTGCCGGTTATGCCAAGTTCGAGACCTTCCCCGTATGGAACCTTCCCCTAAAGCACCCCGTAAACATCGCATACGAGGCAGCCACAGCCGACCTGAACGATGTCAACGAGATAGACCCCTTCCACATGGAGGCCTACAACGAGGTTGCTATCAGCTACAACCGCGACGTGGAGATTTTCCCTGTTCTCACCAGCATCTTTGACGGTATCTACGGAACATGTCCCTACAAGAGTCCTACGGACATGGGTGTGAACATGCTCGGTTTCTGCATTACCGATGACGAAGTTTGCCGCGAAGCATCCAAGCAGGAGATAATACGCCGCGACTACACCGCTGTAAACCAGATGGCTATGGGAGCGATGAACGAGACAGAGGTGAACAAGATACGCCTTCTGATGAAGCAGGCAAACATTTCCACCGATGACAGACCCACAACCGTAGCGGCTAAAAATCGTGCTCAGGAGAGTGGAGACGAGTCTTCTGCTATCCAGTTGAGCGACGGCACCATGATTACCGCTGGCAGCAGTCCCCTGCTGGGTACATGTGCAAGTCTCTTGCTCAACTCAATCAAGCATCTGGCAGGCATAGACCATTCGGTAAAACTCATTTCACAGGACTTCATCGAACCCATACAGAAGACCAAGGTGGACTACCTCGGTGGCAACAACCCACGTCTGCACATGGACGAAGTGCTTGTGGCCCTGTCTGTTCTCTCTCTTAACGATGTCAATTGCCGCCGCGCCCTGGCCATGCTGCCCGAACTGAACGGTCTGCAGGCACATGCCACCGTCATGCTCAGCCAGGTCGACCAGAAGATACTGAAGAAACTGGGTATTTCGCTGACCTGCGACCCTGCAAGCAAGAAATAGGATGAAAGACCTTCCACACGACCCTTTCATGCTAATGAGCATCATCAACATGAAGCTCAGGGACTACTACCCCACTCTGGACGCTCTGTG
>JAFYVX010000023.1 GCA_017558255.1 Bacteroidaceae bacterium | reverse complement strand
GGGCAGATATGCCTCGAGGGCAAGGACCTGTCCCATCTCCTCTTCTGCCAGGTCGGGACGGTTCTGCTCCACATAGAGCTGGGCGGTGTCCTTGCCTTGCTTTACGAGTTTGGAGAGGATCTTCAGTGCCTGCTCGTCGGAGAGTTCGGCATCAGCGCCAGGGGCAGTGAGAGCCTCGAGAAAATACTTCTTGGCATTGCGAAGTGCCATGAGACGAACCTTGTCCTTTGCCTTCATGGCAACGACGATGTCTTTGCTTATCTGTTCGAATAACATAAGGGGGAGTTTAGAGTTTAGGGGTTAGAGTTTAGAGTTTAGGGTTTAGAGTTTAGGGGTTGGAGAGGGGCTTCGCTCTTGTTTAGTGTTTAGAGTTGAGGATGAGGGAGGCCCAATCTTTTCGGCAAGCAAAATTAACTATTTTGCTTGATACTGCCAAAAGTTTGTGGCAAAATCTTTGTTCGGGTGCAGGTCTGCACCATGCCACGGCATGCAAGATAGGAGAGGAAAGAAAGCCACAGGGCATGGTTGCCCCAATGGGGGATGAGGAAGAAGTAGCCCACGAGGAACACGCACATGCTGATGGCCATGGACAGGAGCATGAGGCGTGTGGATGTGGCTCCGATGTAGATACCGTCCCACAGGAACGAGGCTACTCCGCAAAGGGGAAGCAGAAGAGTCCACAAGCGATAGTGCGACAAGGTTTCAAGAACAGCAGAGTCATCCGTGAGCAATGACATGAAAGCATTGCCTCCAAGGGCATACAGTGCTACAAAGAACAGTGCCACTACCCCACCCCACATGAAGAGACGGTGGACAACGGCGTGATAGTTGTCACGGTTGCACGCTCCTACGGCCCTTCCCACAAGGGCCTCACCTGCATAGGCAAAACCATCCATAAAATAGCTGAATATGGTGAAGAGTTGCATGAGCAGGGTATTAACGGCCAGTTCAACACTGCCCTGTGCCGCTCCTGCCGCAATGAACATGAAGTGCACTACGATAAGGCAAAGGGTGCGGAGGAAAAGGGAGAGGTTCTGACGATTGGATGCCGTTCTGGGCGAAAGCGCCTGAAGAAGCAGAGTGCCCAGGGCGGGCAAACGGAAATCGGGTCTATGCCAAAGTTTTCTATAATAGCGCAAGCATAGCATAGCGGCAATAGAAAATGCCATCCACTGGGACAGCAGCGTGCCATAGGCGACTCCCTCTATACGCAAGTCGGCAACATATACGAGGAGCAGACTGCAGAGGATATTGAGCAGATTCTGCCCTATGGCAACAAGCATGGGGATGCGTGAGTTCTGCATGCCTATGTACCATCCGTTCAGGGCAAAAAGTCCGAGACTGGGCAGGGCTCCCCATATACATATATTAAAATACGTGCGTGCAAGATTGGCCACCTGTGGTTCTGGCGAGATGTACCACAAGGCGCATTCGCGGACAAGTGGAGAAAGGAGCATCAGCGCCAAGGCAAGTACCGTGGCAAGAAGAAGACTACGGACAAGAAGGAGAGAGACGGCAGAGAGATCTCTCCTGCCCAATGCCTGCGCCGTCTCGCCACTGGTGCCCATGCGCAGAAAACCGAACATCCAATAGATGATATTGAACAGCATACCGCCCACGGCAATGGCACCGACATAGTACGAGGACGGCAGGGATGCATCGGCATCAAGACTGCCCAGATGACCGCAGACGGCAACATCAACAAGTCCCAATAGGGGAACAGTGATGTTGCTTACGATGCTTGGCAGGGCAATGCCGAAGATGCGGCGGTCCAGGTTATGCTTCATCAGTTGGCGCAAACAATTTCTCTTCCAACTCGGGGCATGAAGCTATGAGCTTACCATTCTGCAGAAGGACAGAGTCTACCTTGGCCTTGACAGACAGTTTCATGTCGCTGGCGCGATATATCTCCTGATAGAAGGCTATGCGTATGCCTTCCTTCTTGACATCCAGTTTGCAGACATACTCGTCGCGACTGCGCAAGGGGGTCTTGAACTCCATGGTCAGGCGTGCCACCACGGCATCGATGCCATCCTCGTGCATCTGTGCAAAACTGATGCCTCGCTCAAGAAGGAACTCATGACGGGCATGCTCGAGATAGTGCTGATAGTTGGCATTGTTGACAATGCCCTGAAGGTCGCACTCGTAGTCGCGAACCTTAAGCTTTATTTCGTGAATCATATTGGGGAACGGTTAGGGGGGAGAGGTTAAAAGTGAAAGGTGAAAGGTGAAGGGTTAAAGGTTAAAGGTTAAAGGTTAAAGGTGAGCGATCATCGTTATCGTCTTTCTTATCGTTTTCCGTTTTCACCTTTCAGTTTTCAGTTTTCAGTTAAAAAAAGCGCCTTGTCAAAGTTGTTACACCTTGGCAAAGCGCTTCTTTATCATAATTCAAATAGGAGCTATTTAAAAGTCATCAAAGTCGAGACGAGCCTTGCGGTTAGCCAGAGTGCGCTCGTAGTCCTCGCGAGAACCAACCACGATCTTCTCGTAGTCGCGCATACCAGTACCGGCAGGAATGAGGTGACCGCAAATTACGTTCTCCTTCATGCCCTCGAGGTAATCGCTCTTGCCGTTGATGGCAGCCTCGTTGAGCACCTTGGTTGTTTCCTGGAAGGATGCGGCACTCATGAAAGAACTTGTTGCCAAAGAAGCACGGGTGATACCCTGCAGGATCTGGGTAGATGTGGCAGGCATTGCATCGCGAACCTCCACAATCTTCTTGTCCTGACGCTTCAGCAGAGAGTTCTCGTCGCGCAGACGGCGTGCGGTAACAATCTGACCGGCGTGCATTGTCTCGCTGTCGCCAGCATTGACAACCACCTTCTTGCCCCAGATGCGGTCGTTCTCCTCAGCAAACTCGAGCTTGTCCACAATCTGTGTCTCAAGGAAGCGTGTATCACCGGGTTCTACAATCTGAACCTTACGCATCATCTGGCGTACGATAACTTCGAAGTGCTTGTCGTTGATCTTTACACCCTGCAGACGGTATACGTCCTGAATCTCATTAACGATGTACTCCTGAACAGCGGTGGGACCCTTGATGGCAAGGATATCGGCAGGAGTGATGGCACCGTCAGACAGAGGAGTACCGGCACGAACGTTGTCGTTGTCCTGTACCAGAATCTGCTTGGAGATGGGCACAAGGTACTTGCGAACGTCACCAACCTTAGAGGTGATGGTAATCTCGCGGTTACCGCGCTTGAGACGACCCATGGTAACAACACCGTCGATTTCGGCAACAACAGCAGGATTGCTGGGGTTACGTGCCTCGAACAACTCAGTTACACGAGGCAGACCACCGGTAATATCACCGCCACCACCTACTACACGAGGTATCTTGACAAGGATTTCACCCACACGGGCATCGGCACCATCCACAATGGCGATATGACCACCGATGGGGAAGTTATAGGTACGCAGGATGTCGCCGTTCTCGTCCAGGATGTGACAAGCGGGAATCTTGTTGCGGTCCTTAGATTCAATGATGATGTACTCGCTCTGCTTTGTAGCCTCGTCGGTCTCCACGCGGTATGTTACGTTCTCGATAACGTCCTCGAACTTAACCTTACCGGCGCTCTCAGTTACGATAACCGAGTTGAAGGGATCCCACTGGGCAATGATGTCGCCCTTCTGGACAATATCGCCTTCCTGCTTGAAGAGGGTACTGCCATAGGGAACGTCCTGGCTGAGCAGAACAATACCGGTCTTGGGTTCTACGAAACGAACCTCGGCCAGACGGCTGACTACTACCTGAGTGGTGCCGTTGTCGTTCTGTGCCTCTACGGTACGGAGTTCCTCAAATTCCAGACGAGCCTCGTACTTGGCCTTGATCTGTGCATTGGCAACTGCATTACCTGCCACACCACCGGCGTGGAAAGTACGCAGAGTCAACTGGGTACCAGGCTCACCGATAGACTGGGCTGCAATAACACCCACAGCCTCGCCCTTGTGTACCATGCGGCTTGATGCTAGGTTGCGTCCGTAACACTTCATACAAACGCCCTTGCGGCTCTCACAGGTCAGTACAGAACGTATCTCAACCATCTCGATGGGGCTGTCCTCAATCTCCTTGGCCTTGGCCTCGGTAATCTCATCGCCGGAAGCAACAATCATCTTGCCGGTTGTGGGATGGATTACATCGTGTACGCTGACACGACCCAGGATACGGTCGTAGAGAGAGCTTACTACCTCGTCACCGTTCTTCAGTGCGGTGCACTCAAGACCACGCAATGTGCCACAATCCTCCTCGGTGATGATAACGTCATGAGAAACGTCAACAAGACGACGGGTCAGGTAACCCGCGTCGGCAGTCTTCAAAGCGGTATCCGCAAGACCCTTACGAGCACCGTGGGTAGAGATGAAGTACTCCAGCACGCTCATACCTTCCTTAAAGTTAGAAAGAATGGGGTTCTCGATGGTCAAGGGTTCTGCACCTGCCTTCTGAGGCTTGGCCATCAGACCACGCATACCAGACAGCTGGCTAATCTGACCTGCGCTACCACGAGCACCTGAGTCGAGCATCATGTAAACGGCATTGAAACCTTCTTCGGCCTCGGCCATGGTCTTCATCAGGATCTTGGACAAGTCGTTGTTTACCTTGGTCCAAGTTTCGATAACCTGGTTGTAACGTTCCTTGTCGGTGATGAAACCCATACCATAGTCCATGGTGATGCGCTCGATCTCGTCGTTACCGCGCTGAACGAGTTCTGCCTTCTGCTCAGGAACGATAATATCGCCCAGGTTGAATGACAGGCCACCCTCGTATGCCATCTTGTAACCAAGATTCTTGATACCGTCAAGGAACTCACAAGCACGGGCAACACCCACACTCTTGATAACCTTGGTGATAAGGCCACGAAGAGTCTTCTTGGCAATTACATCGTTGAAGTAACCAATCTCAGCAGGGATAATCTCATTGGCAATAAGACGACCAACAGAAGTCTCTACCTGACGCTTGCCCAGTGTGCCGTCCTCCAGGAGATCGTCAACGATAACCTTGATGGGAGCATGGATTTCCACACGGTTCTGGTTGTAGGCAATGATTGCCTCCTCAGGGGCATAGAAACTCATGCCAGCTCCCTTAGCACCGGGACGGAGCTTGGTAATATAGTACAGACCCAATACCATATCCTGTGAAGGAACGGTGATAGGTTCACCATTGGCAGGGTTCAGAATATTGTGGCTCTGGAGCATCAAAAGCTGAGCCTCCAGGATTGCTTCATTAGACAGGGGCAGGTGAACGGCCATCTGGTCACCGTCGAAGTCGGCATTGAACGCAGTACATGCCAGGGGATGCAACTGGATAGCCTTACCCTCGATCATCTTAGGCTGGAATGCCTGGATACCCAGACGGTGCAGTGTTGGTGCACGGTTCAGGAGCACGGGATGACCCTTCATCACATTCTC
>JAFYVX010000216.1 GCA_017558255.1 Bacteroidaceae bacterium | reverse complement strand
TATTTTCTCAATCCCAACGTAGCGTAAACAATGAACTGTGGAACTGTGGAACTGAGGATACTTTACCCCCCAATGTTATATTTAAGATATTGAAATTAAGTATTATACACTTTCTGGCACTATCTTTAGCCACCTGCCACATCCCCCCCAATCCATACTGAACGGGTTGACTTCCTGCCCATGTTTCGTTGACTTTAGACGGAAAAGGTGGACTCTGGGAGGTTTTTTGAACGTTTATCGTTTAATGTTGAACGAAGAGGGATGGAAAATAAATACAGCGGAATGCTTGCGTGGGAGGAGGGGATTTTGTATCTTTGTACCAAACAACCACACACACACGTACATGGCACACACAAGGCATACAAGGCGCAAGCACATCGTTGACGTCTTTTAACAAATGACTCTTGTACTTGTTGTTTTCAAATTGTGGAGAATAGGTTATTTGTTAATCATATTGATTCTGCTCAACAAATAAGGGGCAAGTTAGATTGTAAAAAATGTATAGATATTTAAGACTATGAGTAATGCGAGTAATAATCAAGGCAGGGCTTATGAATTTGTTTGTCTTTTAACACTAAATGAGGCAATAAACAAACTGCGTCCATCAGAGATTATATACAACACTAGTTATGATGCTGCAGAACGCGCATGGAATACTCTGACCACTGCTGAAAAACAATTATACACTCTTAGTGCACAATCAACGATAGATACAATATTCGCACTTGAACCCAATATAGTTGAAAAGGATAACGATACTCTCCATTTGTTTATTCAAAAAGACAAGCATGGAGAAGAAGCTGATGTTCGCGACATTATTATAGAGAGAAAGGATATTCGTTGGGAGGTAGGTATAAGTGTAAAGCACAATCATATGGCTGTAAAGCACAGCCGTATAGCCAAAAACTTGGATTTCGGTTTAAAATGGTATGATGTACCCTGCTCTGCTACTTATTGGAACGAAGTGGAACCAATATTTAATTTTCTTGAGATAGAAAAGAATCGGGGGACTTATTTCAGAGACCTTGCTTCAAAGGAGAATCAGGTATATATACCCTTACTAAATGCTTTTATTAAGGAGATTTCCTCTCAGGTTAAGAAAAATAGTCATGTCCCACGCAAGATGGTAGAATATTTACTTAGTAAATTCGACTTCTACAAAATTATAAGTATAGATAGCAAGAGGCTTACTACCATACAGTCGTTCAACATGTACGGAACTTTAAATTTACCAAGTCGTACAACAGAGCCAGGAATAAGAGTTCCTTTAATACAACTTCCAACAACCTTACTCCATATTGGTTTTAAACCAAATAGTAAAACGACAGTAATCATGTGTTTTGATAATGGTTGGCAATTCTCTTTTAGAATTCACAATGCAAAGGATACTGTAGAACCATCTATGAAATTTGACGTGCAAATAATCGGAATGCCAGTTGAAGTTAATATAAAACTAAATTGCAAGTGGTAGTTTGTTAGGATTAAACCATTGTCGTTTTTTCAAAGGTGATTAATAATTAAAATACATTTATCATAGAATGAATCTTATTAGTTTATTTGCAGGAGCAGGTGGCTTAGATAAAGGTTTTCACAATGCCGGTTTCCGTACCGTCGTTGCGAACGAATATGACCCAAAGATTTGCCCGACATACAAAGCTAATTTCCCCAATACTCATTTGATTGAAGGTGATATTCGCTTTGTGGATGAGCGTGAATTTCCTGAACGCATTACAGGTATTATTGGCGGTCCTCCATGCCAATCATGGAGCGAGGCTGGTAGCCTTAAGGGAATAGAAGATGCCAGAGGACAATTGTTTTACGAGTATATTAGAATCCTAAGGGCTGCCCAGCCGTTGTTTTTTGTGGCAGAAAATGTGTCTGGCATGCTGGCCAAGCGCCATTCCGAGGCTGTTGATGGATTTATGCGTCTATTTGATGAAGCAGGTTATGATGTCAACTTGAAGATGCTAAATGCAAAAGATTTTGACTGTCCAGAGGATCGTGACCGTGTTTTCTATATCGGATTTAGAAAGGATTTGAATATACACGACTTTGAGTATCCCACTCCATGCGAACACAAACCCACTCTTCGCGAATGCATTTGGGATTTAAAAGATAATGCCATACCTGCTCTTGACAAGAATAAGACTAACGGAGATAAGTGCTCAGTTCCAAATCACGAGTATTTTATAGGTGCCTTCTCGCCAATATTCATGTCCAGGAACCGTGTTAGAGGATGGGACGAACCTGGATTCACGGTACAGGCAAGCGGAAGGCAGTGCCAGTTGCACCCGCAAGCCCCCAAAATGATTAAGGTAGATAAAAACGAGCAGATCTTTGCTCCAGGACAAGAGCATCTTTACCGAAGAATGTCCGTTCGCGAGGTTGCCCGTGTGCAGACGTTCCCTGATGACCACATATTCCTTTATACGGATGTAAATATGGGATATAAGATGATTGGCAATGCTGTCCCGGTAAACCTTGCCTACCATGTAGCCATGAGCATTCGTGCGGCACTTGACAAGCATGGAATAAATTATCAGGATTAAATGGATATAATTTCACTCTTTGCTGGATGTGGCGGTCTTGATGCAGGATTTGAAAGAGCCGGGTTTAATATAGTTTGGGCTAACGAGTATGACAAGTCTATACATGACACTTATAGACACAATCATCCCAATACGCATTTAAACACATCCGATATAAGATTACTTTCAGGAAAAGATATACCTGATTGTGATGGTATTATCGGAGGTCCGCCATGTCAGGCATGGAGCGAAGGAGGCAAGAATTTAGGACTTCTGGACTTTAGAGGTCAGCTTTTCTGGGATTACATACGCATTGTAAGGGAGAAGAAACCAAAATTCTTTCTTATAGAAAATGTGCAGGGAATTCTTGATGAGAGACATGCCAAATCCTTGTCCTCTTTTCTAAAGTCTTTGCAAGATGCTGGATATAATGTATCATATAAACTGCTAAATGCCGCTGACTATAATGTTCCTCAGGACAGATTCAGGGTATTTTTCATAGGTTTACGAAATGACCTTCCTGACGGTTTTGTTTTTCCAGAACCAGAAGAAAACAGTGCCACTACGCTTAGAGATGCAATAGGGGATATTACAGAGAAACCAAGGTTTTATACTGATGAATTGGTTGAAGGACTGCATCCTCTAAGGGCAAATCACGATGTGTATACTGGTAATTATGACACCAAGTACATGTCGCGCAATAGAGTCAGGGCATGGGATGAGCCATCGTTTACAATACAGGCTCAAGCCAGAAATACCCCCCAACATCCCGATGCGCCCAAAATGACCTATATTTCTCCGTCAGAAAGAATTTTTGCAAAGGGGTTTGAGCATCTGTATCGCAGATTAAGCGTGAGGGAATGTGCAAGAATACAAAGTTTTTCGGATGACTTTCTGTTCCTATATAATGATGTAAAGGATGGTTATAAGATGGTAGGAAATGCCGTACCACCTCGCCTTGCTTGGCACCTTGCCATACAGATACAGAGTTTTTTCGTCGGAATGGACAAACCATCATCCTGCACAGAACACACCGCAAAAGAAGGCAATTCCGTTCAAGAACAACAAGACGGCATCCTTGACTCTGCTCTCATCTGCCTTGTCAAGCCTGGTAATACACGGCATTATCACAATCGTTCTGCAAAAATCTATTACACCGGCAAGAAATTCCCCACAACTATCAAGCTGAACAAGTTGAGATACTTCATTCCTTACATTAAAGGCAAGGGTATCCGCGACATATACAATATAAAGGTAGCGCGAGTGGGCACAAAGCATGAAGCACGACCAGATAGTGACGACGATAGTCTTCGTATCGTATTTGAAATAGAGTTTGTGAAGCAATTATTTGAAGACTATCGCCCTGTAAAGCTGGAAATTTGGAACACTTTCACAGATACTACATTGGAAGATTTGGCAACTGAGTCTTAGAACATTAAGAATACCAATGTCCTGCCCTCGTGGGTGGGACATTTTTCTATAAAGTTTAGCGGATATTTGGTAGGGAGTGTTTATTTTTATACCTTTGTGTACATCACAGATTCAAGGGGCAGATCAATACACCTTGAACCACAAGATCCTTAATACTTAATTTTATTTTACATTATGTACTCAATGCTTGATTTGTTTGCAGGTGCAGGCGGTATGCAGAAGTATCCTGCAACTTTGGAAGATTTCAATGTTGATGATGAGCAGTGCATAAACAGCGTTTTCTGTGATTGGATTTTTGACGTTTATAGAGATGGTATTGACGATGTGCAAATGCGCAACATTTTTGATGATGTATATCATATAGCATCTCAAATTGTCAGTCAGAAAAGGCCATATCACAAGTATGAAGAATATCTGGTGCGCGCAGGAAATTGCATATTTGAAAAATCGGAAGAAGGCAGGACTGCATATAGGGCAGATACCAAACGTATGCGCACGGTATTTTCCTTAGTGTATTGTTTATTATCGTTCCATGCATACGAATCTAAATTTCGCATCAAGCAAGTGATGGACAGGCTGATGGAACAACTGATGCCACATTTCAATTACCAAGTAATGAGATTAAATTCCATGGTCAGAACGCAAAATGCAAGTCTGCTCACAAAGAAAGCAATGATGCATAGCGCTACTTCTACGGGGAGCACAATGAGTATCGAAGAATTTCCCGATGACCAGAGAAGGTTCATAGAAATGGCATATGCTTTTCAGCAAGCAGAAGAGGCATGGCTCGCTGAAAAGAGACTTTTGCAAGCCGAGGTTGATAAGGCACATAAAGAGGCGGAAGACAAGACCATGGAGGCAATTGGCAGAATAGTTGAAGCAATTGTAGAAGTAGGTGAAGAATACCCAAGTTCCTCCAATGACAAGGCAGAGGTCATTCGCTCTCTCTTACTGGAAAAGGCTGTATATGGACACATTCCAGCCGAGGCGCTAACCGATGGCATACGAAACCGTATCAATGCCTTGGGACGAAAGGAAAGTCCATTGCAAATAGGAACGATGAAAGTAGAGAACCTTAATGACATACACGATAACAAAACGGTAAATTATGGAAGTAAGGGGTAATTTTATAGTACAAGGGTCGTACATCGATATACACGATAACGAGGTGGTAAACCTTAGTGTGGATAAGGGGCAAGTCCAGGTAAACGGCAAGGATATCAGGACAGAAGAATCAGGAGAGGCGCCAACAAGGTCTTTGCTCGCATGTATTGAAGCATTGATGGATGAAAAGGATGCGGATGGGCAATACATTGTCAACCAGGGCAACCATTGGATTGCGATCTTTAGAATAGTTGCTGACAAAGGTCTGGGTGTCTCTGGCACAGACTATAAGGGATTTTGTGAAATGATAGACAATTTGAAGCCATCTGGTTTCAGGATACCATTGAAGCATGATAATCTGAGGAAAATCACTGATGGCATATATTCACGCCCCTTTGACAAATGGTACTATGACCCCAACTTCAACAGCACTAGAGAACCTTACGACAAAATGCAAAGAGTAGCGTTGAAATTTAAGGATATTTTGGAAGAAAACGGATTCTGACACCCTTTTTTTCACTCCGATATTCACCCGAAAATTCACTCTTCCCCCACGTTTTCCCCGGCAAGAAAAAATCTTGTCGGGGATATTTTTATGCCTTACCTTTGCACCAGTTCCTCTGAGATGAGCGGCAACGGTGCGGGCCATCCATAGACAGGCGGAGGCAGAGAGATATATTATGAAATCAATTTTCAGAGTAATCAAACAAGGCGAGCCCCAGCAGGTGGCAAGCCAGAAGGCCGAGGGAGGCCAGTTGAGCAAGTGTATGATCACCCTGCAGGAATGGGGCGACAAGTATGGCAATACCTTTGTATGCACCCTGCTGGGCAACAGCGCTCTGTGCCGGTGGTCGGCTGGGGATATTGTCCTTGCCAGTTTGCGATTCCAGGCCAGAGAGTACGACGGGCAGTGGTATCAGGACATCACGGTGAACGACATTCTGCCGGCGAACTAATAGAGAGAAGTATTAAATCAATCACCCCATTTGAATAAAGCGGTTTGAGGGGAGTCTCATGAGTGAAACAGCGCGCAATCTTCACACTCCGCCAAGTTCAAACTAAACTTTATTCAAAGCAATGACAATTAAATTACAACTACCCGATGCTGTATATGCATCACTTTTGAAGGGCAATGCCCGAGTACAAGGCACCATAGCACTGGTATCGCCCAGAGAGGGAAATTTCAATGTGCATAGCAGAAAACGAAACCCCTCTGCTCGCGAGTTCCGCAAACTGCCCCACGGAAGGGTGTCGATGAGTTCCGAGAACCTTCGGTTGACGCTGAGCGTAGATTTTGACGAGCACGGAATACATCCGGCACAGGTGCTCATAGACGAGAGCATTACCGCAAGCCAATATATAATGGGGACCGAACTATGACATTTGGAATTTCAAATAGTGTAAAATCTCAACAGGTACAGGTGTGTACTCCAGAAAGGTTGAGAGAAGCAATAGATTCTCCACTCGTAGCAATGGTGTGCGCTGACATAAAAGACGCATGGGAGCAAGAGAAGCGTGGAGAAATCACCTCAGAGGAATTTGAGGAGAAGAAAGGAGAATTGAAGAAACGGCTCCCCATCCTTACCCCTCACGCCACATTCAAGAACGGCCGACGCCTCAATGCCGATGCCGTACCCTCGGGACTGAGCATGTACGACCTTGACCACATCCCCAATCCCGAAGGCCGCTGGCGAGAGATAGAGCCTCGCAAGGACGAACTGGGCATCGTGATGGCGCACATCACGCCAAGCGCTGAAGGTTTGCGCCTTATCTTCGTAATACCCGATGGCAAGACCTTGGCAGAAGCACAGCGCTGGATGGCAGAGCAGTTGGGCGACCAGAAGTATGACGAGTGCGTAAAGGACTATGCACGGTGCTCGTTCATAGTGCCGAGAGAATACATGCTTTATATAAATGAAGCAGACCTCTTCAAGGAAAGAGAAGTAGCGCCAAGCAATGTTAGTCAGGTTTCACAAGAACAGCACCCTGCAGAACCCAACAAGCAGGAGACGCCGCACACTAAGAGGGAATTGGAATACCCCGAACTGGTGTCCATCCTTGAAGACCAACTTGGCGGTATCCCCACCCACGGTAGCCGCAACAACTTCATCTTCACCATGGCATGCCACCTCAGATATGTGTGCAATGATGACCCGGAATGGATTGCACGCATACTGCCCACATACGGCGAGAACCGCGAGAAATGGATGGCAACAATCCGTAGCGCATGCAACCGCAACCAGACACCGCACATGTCCAGGATAATGCAACGTGTGCTGGCCATCTGCAAGGAGCGTGAACGGGAGGAGCAGGAGGCAGAGGAGAACCCCGACATGCCACCGCAGATGCCAAGGGTGCTGCCACCGCTAATAAGGCTCTTGGTAAGCAAGACTCCCGAAATCTACAAGCCAGCCGTGGCGCATGCCGTGTTCCCTGCACTGGCCGCCCACCTGTGGCAGACAAGGTTCAGATACATAGACAACGTGGAACACGAGGCAACGCTGATGAACGTGCTGATGGCAGGAACGGGTGCGGGCAAGAACTGCATCAGCGAACCCATAAACCGCATAATGGCAGACATCCGCGCGAGGGACATGGACAACCTGCGCCGAGAGCGTGAGTGGAAGAAGGAGGTGCAGAGCAAGGGTGCCAACAAGGACAAGCGCCAAAGGCCCGAAGGCCTCGTCATCCAAGAGATTGACCCCGACATGACAAACGCTGCCTTTGTTCAGCGCCTGGCAGATGCCGAGGACCGTTTCCTCTATACGAAGATGAACGAGATTGACCAGTTCGATGCCTTGAAGGGTTCGGGCAAGAGCAAGGCTCAGTTCCAGATCATGTGCCTGGCCTTCGACCCCCGAAACGTGTACGGACAGACGCGCATAGGTACGGGTTCCGTTAGCGAGCGAGTGAGCATCCGCTTCAACTGGAACGCCTCCACCACCATAGGCAAAGGCAGAAGGTATTTCAGTCAGGTACTGACCGACGGCCCCATCAGCCGCATAAACTTCTGCACAATACCCGAGCGCGAGATAGGTGCCGACATGCCCGTCTACGGCACTTACGACGAGGGGTTTGACGAGGAACTCCGTCCCTACATCGAGAACCTTAACAAAGCCCGTGGGCTTGTGGATTGCCCCAAGGCCCGCACGCTGGCAAAGAAACTCGTTGAAGAGTGTGCCGACTTCTCCCGCCTGTCGCAGAGCCGTGTGTACGAGAACCTGTCATACCGTGCCAATGTCATTGCCTACCTGAAGGCCATGGTGCTCTTCGTGGCAAGCGGAGGGAAGTGGGATAAGACGGTGGAGAACTTCATCCGATGGAGCCTCCAGTACGACCTCTGGTGCAAGATGCGCTTCTTTGGCAGGGAAATAGAGCAGGCAGACAGCGCAATAAATATCTATAGGCGTACTGGCCCCCAGAACATGCTGGACTTGTTGCCCGATGTGTTTACCCGAGGAGAAGTTAGGGGGCTAAGGGATAAGCGAGAAATGTCCAACACAAAAGTTTCTAAAATGCTATACAATTGGAAAGCCAGAGGCTACATCAAGCTGCATGGCGAGGAAATGCCACAGGACCAGAAGGATATGGAGTGCTACGAGAAGACAGAGTTCTATATGAAGAAATTCGGTTCACAAAAAGAATTGGCATAATGCGACTATCAAACAACTTCCGTCTGAGCGAATTTACTCGCTCGGACACCGCCAAAAGACTTGGCATAGAGAATGAATGCTCCAGCGTGGAGCAAGTATTGAATCTGGCATACCTGTGCCACATGGTGCTACAGCCCTTGCGAGATAAGTTTGGCCCTATCCGCATAAATAGCGGCTACCGTTGCCCGGAACTGAACGGCGCCGTGGGTGGTGCATCCAATTCCCAGCACCTCCGAGGCGAGGCGGCAGACATACATCTGCCATCGGTGGAGAAGGGCAAGGAATATCTTGCCTTCCTTAAGACTCTGCCCGCCGTGGATGAACTCATCTGGGAGAGGAACGGAAATACACATTGGATACATGTGTCGGCGAGGAGATTAAAGACCCAAAGACCCTCCCCCTTGCCCCTCCACAAGGGAGGGGAGTGGTTACAACAGACAATGAATATTAAGCATTAATAAAATCTATTAACCTTTTAATAAAATCCCTAACTCCCAGTACCATATACTCCCTCCCCTTGTGGGAGGGATGGGGAGGGGTCCGCTGGGCAAGGGGGTCTATATTATGAACAAAACAAGAGGCATGCAATTCTGGAAGGCGGCCATGCGATACTACCCCGATTTTTCTCGCTATACTGCCGTTCGCAGGTTTCGTGAGGAGATACACAATACGCCAGAACTTCTGGAAGAACTAAAGAGGTTAGGCTACGATGAGCATAGGCGGTATTTCCCGCCTGGGCAGATGGCCGTTATCATAAAGTACCTTGGAGAACTATGACATTCCCGAACTTGCAACACTGATGGATGATTAATTGCACTACCTAAAACAAAGATGGCACCACGCAATGTGATGCCATCTTTATTTATTGCCAAAGGTGTCCTCAGTGTCCTCAGTTCCTCAGTTTGTTTTCCCCCTCCGTCTCATACCTAAAAATAGT
The DNA here is from genome assembly GCA_017558255.1 of Bacteroidaceae bacterium. Lineage (GTDB taxonomy): Bacteria > Bacteroidota > Bacteroidia > Bacteroidales > Bacteroidaceae > Physcousia. Next base: position 180 of record JAFYVX010000216.1, on the reverse strand, counting down.
GATTTTTGCGCTCAGAGGATAAATATCGGTGATGCAATGCCTGTGGAATTTTATTTTTTCGTACCTTTGACTCTGTCAACCAAAGACCACGAAAGCCTATGACACAGATAACGGATGCTGACCGCAGGTTCATGCAGATGGCGATAGACCTGAGCGTGGAGAATGTGAAGAACGGGGGCG
>JAFYVX010000215.1 GCA_017558255.1 Bacteroidaceae bacterium | reverse complement strand
TGCTACGGCAACTCGTGTAATCACAATCCCCAAGGGTAATATCAATGTGGGTAACAATACAAATATCAGTAGAAACAGTAATGTTACATTCAGTTTGTATGCTTCTAATCCCGGTAGTTCTTCTTCTGCAACGGATATGATTGGCAGTTTCCAGGCAAAGCGTAATGGTAGCAATCCAAGTGCGATAGAGATAACCAAGGAACTCTATAATAAGATTATTGCCAATGGCGGTAATGTTTATATCAGATTCACAGCAAGAAGCGGCAATAGAACTACATACTATGTGGCATCAGCGAAACTGTCTAACCTGATGAATGCTGCAGTCACTCTTGCATTTACACAGCAATAATATATAACCGAAACAGGGATGGAGTCAAGAACGCCATCCCTGCTTCGCATAATATTCTGCAACTTTCCTTCCTGTACGTCTTACGTTCTCCATGGCTGTGTCGTGTTGCATGGCCTGTGCTTCTGGCAGATTGGCGGGGTTGATGGGCAGGATTTCCTTGAAGTTGCTTTCCCTAAGTTCCTTGCACCACTGTATGCAACCGCCTATGGCCAGGGTGGGGATGCCTTGGGCTATTGCCCTTTTCAGTACTCCTCCTGGTGCTTTGCCCATGAGGGTCTGGCGGTCTATGCGCCCTTCGCCGGTGACAACAAGGTCGCTGCCCTTGATGATCTCGTCAAAATGTATGGCATCCAGAATCATGTCTATGCCTTTTGCCAGACGGGCACCGAGCATAGCCATCATACCTGCACCCATGCCTCCGGCTGCACCGGCTCCGGGAACGTCTGCTATGTCCATGCCGTTAAAGCTGAGTATTGCTTCGGCATAGTTGCGAAGACCCTTGTCGAGCAATGCAACCATTTCCTGGTTGGCACCTTTCTGCGGAGCAAACACGTGGGCTGCACCAGTGGGACCGTAAAGCGGATTGTCCACATCGCAGGCAACGATGAACTCTGCATCGTGTACTTGTGGTAGGACGTGGGTGGCGTCTATGTGGCAAATGTGTTCCAATATCTCGCCACCATTTTCCAGCTCGCCACCCTCATTGTCCAGGAAACGATAACCCAGTGCACGGAGCATGCCTGTACCGCCATCGTTGGTGGCGCTGCCACCTATGCCCACGAGTATCTTTCTGCATCCCTGTTCCAGGGCATGGGCTATTAGTTGTCCTGTACCGTAGGTGGAGGTTTTCATGGGATTCCTTTCCACCGTGGTGAGCAGGGGCAGACCGCTTGCCGCGGCCATTTCCATTATTGCCGTACCTTCGTGCCTGATTATGCCATAGCGTGCCTTGATGGGGCGACCGAGAGGGTCGGACACCAGAGCTTCGCACCATTCCCCCTTCAGAGTATTGATAAGGGCTTCGGCAGTTCCCTCACCTCCGTCGGCAATGCTGACCTTGTTGATGCTACAATGTGGTAGGATGTCCAGTAGTCCAGCCTGGAAAGCATCTGCCACCTCCTCGGATGTTAGCGAACCTTTGAATGAGTCGAATGCAAGGGTTATGGTCATGCGTTGTCCTAACATAAGAAGAGGTCATCCATAGTTATGCTGTTTTGGACCGTTTGAGAATATGAATTTTCAGTTAAACCATAGGTAGTAATCATGGTAAGGTGGATGGCTTTTTTGCAACGAGTGCCTATACGGAATAATTCCAAACGTTGTCTAAGTGCGCTATCGTATTCTTTGCTAATAGAGTATTCCGCTTTCGAGTATTTTATTTCACAAAGATTAATGATTTGGTCGTGACGGTCTATAAGCATGTCAATCTGAATTCCGGGAAAACCCTTTTCTTCGTTGGCATTCTGGCGCCATGAATAAACATTTGTGAGTACTCCGAATATGCCCAATTTACATTTAATTGCAGGTATGTGCTGCAGGCATATCCGTTCGTAGGCTAAACCAGACCAGGTGTTATACAGTGGAGAGTTGAGCGAGGATGACCAGAAATGCTCGTCGTTATGCTTGTTTTTGCATATGAACTGGAAGTAGAACAAGGTATAGTTGTCAATAAGTTGGAATACGCTTTCCTTATTAGTTTTTCCAATGCAATTGTATTTTCTGATAAAGCCACACCATTCAAGTTCATTGAGCATTTTGGTCAGAGTGCCGTTGTCTGTGAGTTTAGCGGACTTGATGATTTCGTTTCTTGACATGCCGACTTTCTTTTGAGCAAGTGCGGTGACAACCTTGATGTAGCCTTCTGGCCTTCTAAATAAGGATGCGTACAGCATATCAAATTCGTCGCGTAGTTCGCCACCTTCCTTGAAGAAAAGTGTGTCGATGTTTTGGGCAACACTCTGTCCCTTCTTTATGTAATTCCAGTAATATGGGATGCCACCCATAATCATGTATGCCTCTACAATTTGTGCTCTGCTCAATGCGAGGTTTCTGCTGATGCAAAACTCTTCGCATTCCTTCAATGTAAAGGGGGAGAGTTTAATCCTTTTTGTCAGTCTGTTATGCAGGCCTCCGTGATTGTTTATAATCTTTTCCACTATCCATGATGTGGCAGACCCGCAAACTATCAGAATAATGTCTTTTCTGGTTGTTGCCCAACCATTCCAAAAATACTCAAGTGCAGTAAGGAAGTCGGACTTTGCTGTGTCGAGCCATGGCAGTTCGTCAATGAATACCAGTTTTTTCTCGTCTGTTGAGATTTTAAGAAAACGTTTCAACTCGGAAAACGCTTCAAGCCAGTTGGATAACTTGGGTACATCTGCCGCTCCTTGTTCCAGCAGGGATTCCCTGAAACTTGCCAATTGTTTTTTAGAGGTGCAGTTTGCCATTCCAGTGTGCTGGAAGGTAAATCTGTAATTGAATGTCTCCCGGATAAGGTAGGTTTTCCCTACTCGGCGACGACCATATATTGCTATAAATTCAGAGTTGTCGCTATTTAATACGCTCAGTAATTCCTTTTTCTCGTAATCTCTGCCTATCAACATGTTTGCTTGGTTTTTGATGTGACAAAAATAACAAAAAAAGTACAGATAACAAGCGGAATCTCGTTTATTTTTGCACATTCCGCTCGTTATCTATTTTTTTGAAGGTATGTTAGGGGCAGTCAAGGTACTCTTTTTGAAGAAAGGTTGAAATTAAATTGCAATTCGCTTTGTTATTCTCTCACTTATTCGTACCCTTGACCGTTGGTCGAAGGTACTTTCGC
>JAFYVX010000214.1 GCA_017558255.1 Bacteroidaceae bacterium | reverse complement strand
GCATACGGACGAACAGGTGTTTGTGGACTTCATCACTGACCGTGTCATTATGACACAGATGGACATATTGCGCCTGTTCCGCGAATCCCAACCAATACCGGAAACCATACCTTTTGAGGAACAACTATTGCAAACCATCATCCAAAATCCCGGACTGAATGCCCCCACATTGTCAGAACGCTTGGGAAAGAGTCTGCGAACTACACAGCGCTATCTGAGGATACTGTCTGAAAAGAAGCAGATAACCTTCCAAGGTGTTGCCAAGAAAGGTGGGTATGTGGCGGTGTAAATAGCAATTTGGCGGTGTAAAATGGGCAAAATGGCGGTGTAAATCGCAACTTTGGCGGTGTAAATGGAGAAACTAACACCAGTAACATAGGTTTACTAGGTAGCATTACCTTTGTCTTTGCGCAAACATAATTGTAACCATAGGCAAAGGTGGGGAGGAGAGGGTGAGCGGATGAGCGGTGAGCGGTTACTGCTTGCTATTGCAAAACAAGATGGCACCACGCAATGTGATGCCATCTTTTTTAACGTCTTTGGAAGTACCTGAGCGAACCATTGCTATAAGGCAGCCATCAACTCCAGAATCTCGTGTTTCAAGTTCTATGCATTCTCTACCACAAGGAAGAGTTTGTCGTTGCGACGTACCTTCTGTGGCATGGCTATGCTGATGTGCTGACCTTTCTTGGCAACCTCCACGGGGTCGAGGTCGTAGCGTATCTCGTCGGCAGTACTGTATAGCGCACCTGTGGTGGGACCTGTAACGAGAATCTTGGAACCACGAGGCAATTCGCATGCCTCTATCTTGAATTCGGCTACACCAAGTTTGGAGAAATAGCGCACTACCTTGCCGCAATACACCTTCTTCTCTGTGGCGGCACTGCCGTGTACCTCACTCCACTCGCCGAGGCTCTTTCCCTGGTAATATCCGTCCCAGAAACCACGGTTGAATACGGTGGCGAGGCGCTCGTCCAACCTATCCTTCAGTTCCTCGGTGAAAGAACCCTCGAGCACGGCATTGATGGCCTCGTTGTAGCAAGACACCACGGTACTCACATACTCAGGCCCTCGGGCACGACCCTCTATCTTGAATACGCGCACACCGGAGTTCATCATCACGTCCATGAAGCGGAGAGTCTTCAGGTCCTTGGGCGACATGATGTACTTGTTGTCGATGTCCAGTTCGGTACCCGTTTCACGATCACGCACGGTGTAGGAACGACGGCATATCTGCATGCACTCGCCACGGTTGGCCGACTTGCCCACGTTATTGAGCGACAGATAGCACTTTCCACTTACTGCCATGCACAGGGCGCCATGGCAGAACATCTCTATGCGGATGAGTTCGCCACGAGGTCCGCAGATGTTCTCCTCGGTGATGTGACGGTAAATCTCTGCCACCTGCTCCATATTGAGTTCGCGTGCCAGCACCACCACATCGGCAAACTGAGCATAGAAACGCAAAGCCTCAATGTTGGAGATGTTGAGTTGGGTGGAAAGATGCACCTCCTGCCCTATCCTATTGCAATAGGACATTACTGCTATATCGCTTGCTATGACGGCACTGATGCCAGCCTCCTTGGCGGCATCCAGTATCTCGCGCATAAGCGGAAGGTCCTCCCCATAGATGATGGTGTTTACGGTGAGATAACTCTTCACACCGCATATCCTGCACTCGTGGGCAATCTCCTTCAGGTCGTTGATGGTGAATGCCGAGGCGGAATGCGCCCTCATGTTCAGGTTCTCTATACCAAAGTATATACTATCTGCCCCTGCACGCAATGCCGCGGCAAAAGACTCTCTTGAGCCTACGGGGGCCATTATCTCAAAATCTTTACGTGTCATTTTTTTTAACGGAAATGTGAAAACGGAAAACTGAGTTAAACGGTGAGCGGATGAGCGGTTAACGGTAAGCGGAAAACTGGTGGAAAGGCAGGGACGCTGCGTGCAGCGTCCGCCAATGGTTGGTTGAGTGTTTTCTTGCGTTTCGTGGAACTCTTCGGACGCAGCACGCTGCGTCCCTACTGTTAGTTGTTTGTTATGCTATTACCTTTCCGTTTTCACCCCCAAGTACTTTACACTCCCTCCCATACAGGGGAGGGATGGGGAGGGGTCCTCCCTCAGAACATTGCCCTTATTTCCTCTATTATCTTGAAGAGTTCGTCTACTGTCTCGGCACGGAGCATCTTTATGCGTGTCTCTCTGAAATTGGGAATACCCTTGAATATAGGCGAAGCGGCCAGGTGCCTTCTCACGTGCAGGATACCACGGTATTCGTCTATCCTTTCCACCGAGGTGATTACCTGCTGCTTCAGTATGTCCATCTTCTCGTCCAAAGTGAGTGTACCTCCTTGCAATTCTCGGAATATCCACGGACGTCCGAAGGTGGCACGGCCTACCATGACAGCATCCACCCCATAGCGGTCGAAACACTCGCGCACACGCTCCTTGGTACTGATGTCGCCATTGCCGATGATGGGGATGTGCATGCGTGGATTGTTCTTCACCTCGCCTATCAGTGTCCAGTCGGCCTCGCCCTGGTACATCTGCGCACGGGTACGTCCATGGATGGTAAGAGCCTGTATGCCCACGTCCTGAAGACGCTCTGCCAGGTCAACGATGAACGGTGTGCCATCCGACAGATAAAGGCTGGGAGTGTCCCATCCGAGGCGTGTCTTCACCGTTACGGGTGTTCCTGGCACTGCGTCCACCACTGCCTTGGTTATGTCCAGCAGCAAGGGCACATTCTGCAACATGCCGCTACCTGCGCCCTTTCCTGCCACCTTCCTTACGGGGCAACCGAAGTTAAGGTCCAGCACATCGGGGTGTGCTTGGTCAACCACTATCTTTGCCGCCTCGCGCATAGCATCCACATCCTTGCCGTATATCTGTATGGCCACGGGGCGCTCGTCCTCGCACACCTGCAATTTGGCAAGGCTCTTGTTGACCATTCTTATGAGGGCATCCGAACTTACGAACTCGGAATACACCATGGCAGCCCCCATCTGCTTGCACAACAGACGGAAGCCTATATCCGTGACGTCCTCCATAGGAGCCAAGAATATGGGTTCGTGCCCAAGATCGATATTTCCTATCTTCATAGATTTAGTAATAATTGAAGGAATCTCCTGTATGCTATTCCTCCTTGTCTTGGTTGGGATCGGGATAGCGACGGTCACCATTACCAACATGCTCCGTCCAAGGACATACGGTACGCTCGTCCTTGTCCTCCTGATCTCCCTTTCTTGTCCAGTATTGTCCCATACAATGAAAATTATAATGTTAAGTGAGGTTTCATCCTTGCCTCTGGCTG
>JAFYVX010000213.1 GCA_017558255.1 Bacteroidaceae bacterium | reverse complement strand
TGGTGGGATACCTCCAACGAGGGCAACCACTGGACAGTGCAGGAGGTTTCTCTCACCGCTGACGAGGTACAGGCTGCCCGTGCAGAATACGAGGAACTGACAAACCTGAAAAACAATGCTGGTGTACTTACAGAAAGTCTTTTGACCTTCTTCACCAACGAACTCTGCACCGAGCTTAAGGATGAGTATGCTTCCATGGCTGACGATGCTCTGAAAGCTGCCATGAGCGAGGCTGGTCTGCCCGTTGCACATCAGGAAATTGCTGTCAAGATCAAGAACCAGTGGTGGAACGAGACAGATAAGAGTGCATACGCAGATAAGAACCAGTATGCAAAGGACTTCCGTGTTGCAACATTCAAGCCCTACTCCGATGCCAACAGATGGCGCGAGAAGATGAACACCTATGCTCCCAGTTTCATGGGTAACCCCACTGGTATCTATGCAAAGAACAAGGATGTAATCCACGTTTTCGTGGGCAATGATATCCCCGAGGGTGCCACATTGTACCTGACACCCATCCGCAACCACGGACGTATTGGCGATCGTTACGAGGGTACAGAGTTGAAGAAGGGTTACAACGCAGTAATCACCACCACCGACAGCGTGGTGTACTTTTTGAACTATGTGGTAAACACTATCCCAACTCAGAACGTGAACGCTCACACACAGACCATCGCCAAGATCAGCGATTTCCACGACATGAACATCCATATCGAGGGTGGTCAGTGCGTAGGTTACTACGAGAAGCCTGCAGAGAACAGCGCAGAGGAGGATGCCAAGTACCAGTACCTGATACAGAATGCAAATGCCGGCATGTACTTCATGGTAAAGGGCGAGACCTCTCTCTTCTACTTCAAGAAGTATACCTACACCAAGCATTTCTCTAAGACCATCTGGAACAGCATCAACTGGTTCGACCGTCTGCACTTCTGGGAGTTTGCCATCATCGGTGTATTGGACGATGTGGCCAACGGCAAATGCGAAAACGGCACAGAGAACTCAAAGGCAGCATATCCCCTCAACATCAAGGGTGGTGATGCCTTCTATCCCACCTATTGTAACAACCCCACCATGGCAATGGAAGGTCCTAACGGACAGAATCCCCATGCAACTACGTTCTACACCAGTTACCCTGGTGATGGCGGTGTGGAGAGTTCTTTCAACGCTGAGCGTGCCAACTTTGACAACTGGTGTGCAGGTCACGAGCACGGACACCAGATTCAGGGTGCTTACAACCTGGAGTCTTGCTCAGAATCTTCTGTGAACCTGCCTTCAAACATCATCACCTACTTGACTGGTTACCGTCTGGGCCGTGGATGGAGCTTTGCCCAGAACTACGAGTATGTGGCTCAGAACAAGGTATTCGGTCTGCGCGACATCAGCATCACTATGCGCATGTACTACAACCTGTTCCTCTACTACCACATCGGTGGAAAGAAGAAGGACTTCTACCCCACCTTCGTCAAGAGCCTGCGCGAAGATCCCATGAACTTCTCAAGGGATAACGTCCAGTATCAACATCCCGAATGGGGTGCACCCAGCGGAGGTCATCACCGTGCTGTCAACACTTGGATCAAGTTCTACAAGAAAGCCTGTGAGGCTGCTCAGGAGGACCTGACAGAATACTTCCGTCTGTGGGGCTTCTTCGTGCCTTGCGACAAGGAATACTTCGGTGACTACACCAGCTATGCAGTTTCACTGACTCAGAAGGAAATTGACGAGGCTATCGCCGAGGTGAAGGCCAAGGGTTATCCCGAGAACCTGCAGATCATGTTCGTTGAAGACCGTCAGATTCCTCGTGAGCGTACCGACATCTGGGCTCATACTGCCACAGGTACCAAGAAATACAAGCCCACAAACTGGGAAGCGTGGTACACCGAGGCACAGCTCAAGGCTGAATATGGTGACGTGGGTGACATCCTTACCTACATTGACGGTAGCGCTAACACAAGCGAATACACCTATGTGCAGAGCGGCAACAAGATTACAATGAAGGGTAAAGGTGGCGTTGGTTTCATCGTTTACGACAAGAACGGCAATAACGCCTATATGAGCAACCGTCTCAACTTCGAGTTACCAATGCAACTTGCTTCAGACGGATTCACCATCAAGGTGATAAACGCTGATGGTACAAGTTCTGAGGCTACAAACGGTGCAGATTCTGCAAGCGACGAAGAGAAACTTGCCATTCTCCAGTCTGCACTTAGCGTGGCCAAGGATATGCTCAAACTGGAAGACAGCAGCAAGAAGAAAGTTGGTTTCTACAGTTCAGAAGATATTGCTACCCTGAAGGCATTGGTAGCTGATGCAGAAAATGTAATAAAGGATAAGGACGTGGCACAATACATGCCCTTGGCAAACAGCATAAACGATGAAGTGCTGCGTCTGCAGACCTCTGGTTGCATGCTGTCCATCGTGCCCAACGCAATGTACTACATCAACAGCGTTCGTCAGATCAGCGGTGCATCACGCTATCTGGCTGGAAACAACTCCAACCAGCTTGTTGCCGGTACAAAGGCAGAGAACCTGAGCCGCTGGGCGTTTGTACCCGCTGGCGAACCTGGCGATAACACCTACTATATCCAGAACAGACAGAATGGTAAGTTCTTGAACATTGAGTATAGCAACGACAAGATCAGTACAAACAAACTGGGCGAAGCAGATCCTTCTGCAGCAGACATCTACAAGATAGAAAGCCTCGGAAACGGCAAGTTCGGTTTGAGACCCAAGGACGCCACTTACATCAACATGGATCCCTATGGCGGTATTACCATCTGGGGCGATGCGGATGAGGGCTCACAGTGGTACATCACTGTATACGAAGTCTTCGATTCCATCACCAACGAGATGCTGAATGAAATGATCGATGCAACAAACGACCTGGTGGATGATGTCTGCGACTACAGCATAACCGAGAACAAGGTTACACTGCAGGCTACCGACGAGGCACAGCCTGGTTACTTCTCAACAAACCAGCCCGATGCCGACAGACCTTACAACCAAATCGAGAAGGCCATCGACGGCAATGCTACATCATTCTTCATGAGCAACCGCTCAAACAACGCCAACACCAATGAGTACCATCACCTGAAGGTAGATCTGGGTTCTGGCACAACTGCAAAGACTCCCATGTTCAGCATGAGCGGCCATATATCATGGAACTATGCAACTTCTGTAAAGGTCTATGGTAGCAACAACAACAAGACATGGACAAATGTAGCAACTATCGATGGCATGACCATTAGCTACTCCAGCGACCTTATCCGTTCAACCACAGCATACCGCTACTGGAGATTCGATGTTACTTCTACAAAGGGCAAGTATGCCGACGACTCTGCATATCCCTGGTTCACCGTCAAGGAGTTCGAGTTCTTCAACGCAGTTGAAAACATCGAGAACAAGCCTGGATTTGAGAAGATCAGTGCAACACTCATCACAAACTGTAAGAAGAGAATTGATGAGGCAAAGGCAGAGATGGAGAAGAGCAACAGAACATTGCTTGGCGACTACATTGTCTACAATGCACTGAGCTCTGCATATACCAACCTCTACAACCAGGCAGTGAAGTATGATCCCACAGTGGACATCAACGACATCAACGGTACTGAGAGCGAGGCAAACGGTAACGTTTACGATCTCTCTGGCCGCAAGGTGAACAATGCCAAGGCTAAGGGTATCTTCATCATCAACGGCAAAAAGGTTGTGAAATAACTCCGTGGGGACACGACAGCCGTGTCCGAAAACAACGTTATAGCAAACATCAGTGGCGTGCCTTTCTGGGGCACGCCACTTTTGTTTTGTCACATTACAACCCTGCCAAAAACGGAAAGCCACACCGCGCCAGCAAACTGTCCATCTGAGACAGGGGGCGAATGAGGTCTTTAGAGAAATGACTGAATGTCATTTTGTGCCTCATGAGGGGAGCACTACCCAGTGCGACGCTGGACCCGCAAGGGAGCATAGCGACGGAGGGGGTGGATTAGAACATTAAAGTAAAAGATGAAAGATTGAGAGTGTAATCCACCCCCTCCCCCCTGCGGGGTACTCGCCCCTGTCCCAGGGGGAGAGTGGCTGGCGCGGTGATAACTAAATAATAACCTACAAAGACAATAATCATACCATCATAACGTTATCTCAATATGGAGGACAATCAGCACAATAAGAAAGAATATAGTCACAATCTAAAAGAACAGAAGACCATACGTCGAACACTGCGAACGTATGGCACTCCTGCTGAAGCAATGATGTGGAAATTACTGAAAGGTAAACAATTGGAAGGCGCAAAATTCCGCAGACAGTTCAGCATAGGGCCATATATACTTGACTTTTACTGTCCTGAATTTCGTATCTGCATAGAATTAGACGGTGATGGTCACTATAGTGCCGATGGTTATGAGCACGACCAAGTTCGAAATACATACCTGCATAAAGAGCATGGCATCATGACACTTAGGTATGAGAACAAGGATGTGTTCAAAAATCCAGAAGCTATATGCAGACAGATTTGCGAAATTATCAAAGCCAAGAGAGAGGATATAACCTCTGCGACCACCGCGCCAGCCGCCTGTCCCCCTGAGACAGGGGCGACGAGGAGCGTAGCGACGGAGGGGGTGGATTAAAACATAAAAATAAATAACGAAAAGCTGGAACTTTTATCCACCCCCTCCCCCCTGCGGGGTTGTCCGCACGTCGTACTGGAGAGTACGACCCTCAAAAGGTACAGAAGCAGATTTACTGCTTCTTCTGAAGAC
>JAFYVX010000212.1 GCA_017558255.1 Bacteroidaceae bacterium | reverse complement strand
GAGGCTATTCCTGCTTTCGTATGCATCCTCTTCATGCCTCTTACATATAGTATTTCCGATGGCATAGTGCTAGGTCATCTGGCCTATGTCCTTATCAACCTTCTCGGAGTCAATTACAAGAAGGTAACCATAGGCATGTACATCCTGGCCGCCTTTTTCCTGCTGAAGTTCCTGATGTAATTTACTTTTCTGCTTCCTGATATGAAAAAGCTACTCTTCTCCCTCTCCCTTGCCCTTGTGGCTTTCCTTGCAAGGTCCTGTTCCGACGATAAGCGCGATGCCATAGGCCGTACGGAGATTGTCATAGAAACCTCGCGTGGCAACATCACTGCCCGCCTGTATGACGATACTCCCGTTCATCGCGACAATTTCATCAAGATGATTGAGGAGGGAGTGTATGATAATCTTATCTGGAATCGCATTGTGCCCGGGGCTACCATACAGACGGGCGAACCCACACAGAAGGCTGGTGCTGCAGCTCCCACGGTAGATGCTTCTAAATACCGACACACCCTGTCGCCAGAGATAAAGTTTCCACGTTATTACCACAAGGCCGGTGCCTTGGCCATGTGCCGTCAGCCGGACGATGTCAATCCCGACAGGCTGAGCAGTGGCACGCACTTCTACATCGTTTCGGGCAAGAAATATGATTTGGGTAGTCTGGCTGAAGTTTGGCAGGGCAGACGCAACAACGAACCCGGTTTCAAACTTCCTTCCCTCTCTGCACGACAGAAGAAAGTCTACACCACCAAGGGCGGTGCGCCATTGCTCGATGGCGACTATACCATCTTCGGTGAGGTGGTGGACGGCATAGGCGTTGTAGAGTCCATCAACAAAGTACCCATTGATGCAAAGGAACGCCCTTTGAAGGAGGTTGTGCTGAAGAGGATAAGGATAGTGAAAAGGTAAGAAATAACGGGCATCTACTAACCGTTTGGTTGAAATTGCAGACAAAGAAAGAGTGCTGATTCCTTGACAATGAGGAACCAGCACTCTTTGTATGTGGAAAGTCTTGGTTGTATGGTAATTATAACCGAGGCTCCTGTTCTTAGAAGTTGTATCTTAGCATCATTTTGGGAGAGCACTGTACCTCACCGAAATAGTTTTCCAGTTCAACCTCCACACCGGCACCGAAGTACTTGAAGTTGTAGAGCAGCTGCATCTCTGTGCTGAATATTACATCGTTGTATGAAGCCTTGTAGGCAACATCAACATAACCTTCAAAGTAGAGTTTGTCCTTCAGGAACTTTCTGTTCCAGACGGCAGTTCCCTGAAGACCATGACTATGGTCACCAAAACGATAGTCGATATCCATGCGATACATCAGGTGAAACTCCAGGAATGTCTTCTTGACGATAGTCTGGTATGCAGCACCAAGCAATGCGCCATGTGCATAGGTGATACCATCATTAAACAATACGCCGCCATTGTATTCGGCACGGGCATAGAAGTCCTTCTTCAGCCTGAAGTTGTATCCATACTCTGCATAGAAACCATTGTCGGCAATGCTTCCGAAGTCAAAGTCTACGAAACCAAAACCGCTACCGCTCTTCTGTGTATGACCTATCTCTGTGGTAAGTGTGCCATAGTTGTGACCATAGTCGTACTGAAGCTGTAGGTTGCCCCACACCTGTGCCTTTGCCATTGTTGCCATCAGGCACATGAATATAAGAATATATATTTTTTTCATTTTGTTTTTTATAGGAATATAGTTAGTTAAACCAAAATCGTGATTTGGGTTAAAGGGCATGATGATTTTGAGGCGTAGCTCGTTTGCCCGCCTTTCCCTCAATGACTCCCTGCTCTCGCATTAATATCTGCTCCCCTCTCTTGCAGAGGGGGTGGGGGAGAGTGCTTTATTACATTCTGCTAATAAGGTAAGGCAATGCCTTCTCAAACTTCACCCCCCACCAGTGAGATTCGTCGCCCATAGTCTGGCGAATGGTCTCTGCAACGAAGTCAGCGGCAATAGAAGCAGCATCCAGAATGTCGTGACCACGCATCAGGGCACCTGCGAATGAAGAAGCATAGCAGTCGCCGGTACCGTGCATTGACACGGGGATGCGCTCGGTGAAGTAGTACTTTGTCTCGTTGCCATCATAGTATGCCACACCCAGTTTGCCTTCCTCAAAGCTAACACCTGTCAGCAACACATTCTTGACCCCCAAGGCATAGAGGCGCTTGAGCATATCCTCGATGTAAGCCTGGTCATACTCTGTGCGATACTCTTCGCCAAGCATCAAAGCTGCCTCGGTTATATTGGGCATAATCACATCGGCACCCTTGCACAACTTGCACATCTCCTGTGGGAAGTCGTCATCAAAACCGGGATACAGCTTGCCGCCATCGCCCATTACGGGGTCAACGATGCGCAGAGCACCCTCGTTGGCTGCCTCTTCCATAATGCGGAGGATGTGAGGAATCTGTGCCTTTGATACGTAACCGGTGTAGAATGCGTCGAATTTCACATTCTCCTTCTTCCACTGGGCCAGGATGTTGGGCATCTCGTCGGTGAGGTCGAAGAATGTCCAGCCAGAGTAACCGGCTGTATGGTTAGAAAGTACAGAGCTGGGCAATATGCCGCACTCCACACCACAAGCCGAGATGATGGGTAGAGCCACGGTGAGTGAGCACTGACCTACGCATGAAATGTCCTGAATGGTAAGTAATCTTTTGTCTGCCATTGTTATTCAATCTTTTTATGTTATACCTAAATTTTCGAGTGCAAAGGTACAG
>JAFYVX010000211.1 GCA_017558255.1 Bacteroidaceae bacterium | reverse complement strand
GTCACGATACCGTCTGCCAGAGCGTACAGAGTGTCATCCTTGCCGATGCCTACGTTCTTGCCAGGGTAGTGGCGTGTGCCACGCTGACGTACGATTACATTACCGGCAATGCACTTCTCACCACCGAAGATCTTGATACCGAGTCGCTGTGATGCTGACTCACGGCCGTTCTTAGAACTACCAACACCTTTTTTATGTGCCATTTCTGTGTTCCTCCTGTGATTTTAGTGATTAAGCAATAACTTCCTTGATAGTCAACTCGGTGAACTGCTGACGGTGACCGTTCAGCTTGCGGTAACCCTTACGACGCTTCTTGTGGAAAACAAGAACCTTGTCGCCCTTTACCAGGGGAGAAACCACTTCACATACAACCTTAGCGCCCTCAACGGTGGGAGCACCTACGGTGATTGTACCATTGTTGTCTACCAACAACACTTTCTCAAACTCAGCAGTCTGGCCAGCCTCGGCACCAGCGATGTGGTGTACGAAGAGCTTCTTGCCAGCTTCAGCCTTGAACTGCTGACCGTTAATCTCTACGATTGCGTACATTTGTTTATTTATTATTTAACGGGTTTGACCGCGGGGCGGAATCATCTCGTGATTCGCTTTTTCGAGCCTCAACGGCATAAATCGGGTGCAAAATTAGCACTTTTCTGCGAGATGTGCAAGAAAAATCGCTCTAATCTGTTATTTATTTGCATTATAGCGCTTGTTCAGACCTGTTACGATGTCCTTGGTGATGTTGTACTTGGGATTGGCGATAAGAAGATTGTCGCCAGCCTTAATCATCACATAGTCATACTTCTTGGTCTGGTTGTATATCTTCAGGAAATTCTGTATGCTGTCGCGTGCTTCCTGATTGATGCGTGCCTGCTCTTCGTTGAACTCACTGTTCAGCTTGGCTGCCAGTTGCTGGAGTTCCACTTCCTGCTGCTGGAGGTTGCGCTGGGCATTTTCCAGTTCATCGCGTGTTTGGAAACCGTTGTTCTCGTACTTGCGCTGCATTGCGGCTGCGCTGGACTCCAGTCGGCGCTGTCTTTGTTCCAAGGTGTTCTGTATGTCTGCACCTTTGCGGGTAAGAACACCTTCATAGTCCTTGTAGAGCTGATACTGACTCATGAGACTGTCCAACTCAACATAGGCTATGCGCAAACCGGTAGCTTCTGCTCCGGTGTTTAGTGCTGTTTCAGCGCTACCTGCCTCTTTGTTGTTGCATGATGCAAGGCACAGAGCCATGCCCATGATCAGAAAAAGATACTTTTTCATTGTCTATTTATCTATAATTATTTGTTCGTTACGTTTTCCTTTACTCTGTGCGGACTCTGGTGTCGCATCATCCTGTCCATGCTCTGTACGCAGTGGATGCCTTTCTTGCGCATTTCCGGACTTTGGCCAATGTGAAGGCTGCGGAATTTGCCACCCTTTTGCAGAAGGATGCGTATGGACAGCAGCAGTATGCTGATTGCGCAAATTCCAAGCGTCAGAAGTAAGAGTTTCAACATTTATTTGTATATTTGCAGACGCAAAGTCATGATTTCGGGTGGCAAAGATAGTGAATATTTGCTAATCTGCCAAATAAAACTTCGTGGCAATGCGTTATTTTAATACCAACGTTCAAATAATTAAAAAAGATATGATGGAATTGAAACCCGCTTCTGTTTTTGAAGCTTTTAGTGAGATAAACCGTGTTCCCCGTCCTTCCAAGAAGGAAGACAAGATGATGGAGTACTTGTTGGAGGTAGGTCGCACTCTCGGTTGGGAGACAGTGCGCGATGAGATAGGCAATGTCGTCATCCGCAAGCCTGCTACTCCTGGTATGGAGGACAAACCTGTTGTCGTGTTGCAGAGCCACATGGACATGGTTTGCGAGAAGAATAACGACGTGGAGTTTGATTTCGAGAACGATGCCATCCAGGCATATGTTGACGGTGAGTGGATGAAGGCCAAGGGAACCACCCTCGGCGCTGATGACGGTATCGGTTGTGCCATGGAGATTGCCATCCTTCGTGCCAACGATATCAAGCACGGTCCTTTGGAGTGCGTATTCACCCGTGACGAGGAGACCGGTCTTACAGGTGCCGAGGCAATGCCTGCCGATTTCCTGAAGGGCAGAATGATGGTAAACCTTGATAACGAAGAAGAAGGCTATATCTTTGTAAGTTGTGCCGGCGGATGCCGCACCGTGGCAACTTTCCACTACGAGGACGAACCTGTGGAGGAGGGAATGTTCTTTGTCCGACTGACCATCAAGGGCCTGACCGGCGGTCACTCCGGTGACGACATCAACAAGATGCGTGCCAATGCCAACAAGTTGCTTGCACGCTTCCTGTACATGCAACAGGCAAAGACAGACTTGCGTTTGGCCGACATCCAGGCTGGCGGTCTGCATAACGCCATTCCCCGCGAAGCGTCTTGTGTGGTATCCGTACCCTATGCCTATAAGGAGCAGATACGTATTGACTGGAACATCTTCCAGGCCAACGTGGAGGAGGAGTACAGCCGTACGGAGAAGACAATGGAGTTTATCCTGGAAAGCGAGGAGGCTCCCAAGAGCGTGGTGGACAAGAAGACATCACGCAACTTGATTCTTGCCCTGCAGGCTGTGGACAATGGTATATTTGCCATGTGTCAGGATATTGACCTTGTGGAGACAAGCTCCAACCTGGCCAACATCCGCAAGAATGCCGAAGATCATACCATCGTGGTGAACTCAAGCCAGCGAAGCAGCATCCTCAGTGCACGTCACAACATGGCTGCCACATTCCGTGCTGCCTTTGAACTGGCTGGTGCAGAGGTGGTGAGCGGTGAGGGCTATCCCGGATGGAAGATGAACCCCAACAGCAAACTGCTGGTTGTTGCCGTGGACCAGTACAAGAAGCTCTATGGCAAGGAACCCTTTGTGGGCGGTATTCATGCAGGTCTGGAGTGCGGTCTCTTCAGTGAGAAGTTCCCTGGCATGGACATGGTGAGTCTTGGTCCCACGATGCGTGGTGTGCACAGTCCCGACGAGCGCATGCTTATCCCCAGCGTACAGTTGGTCTGGGATCATCTGCTGGCAATATTGGCAAATATCTAAATTTAGGAAACGGACTTGAAGCGATTTCCCCTATATATATATATAATAGGTGTACTACTGGCGATGGTCAGCAGTTGCGATGACTATGATTCGTGGACTGCTGACCCTCAGGCTCAACTTACCTTCGGACGCGATACTGTCAGTTTTGACACCCTCATAAGCACGGTCAGTAGCAGCACCCAGCGCTTGTTGGTGTACAACAACAACGAGAGCGGAGTGCGTATCACTAACGTGCGTCTCAAGCATGCAGGCAAGAGCCATTTCCGTGTGAATGTGGACGGTCAGTTCCTGCATGACGGTCAGGGTTCTGACTTTGAGGTGAGAAGGAACGACAGTATCTTTGTCCTGTTGGAAGTGACCTTGCCCGATACAGGTACGGACACCATCGCAATGCATACCGACAGCCTTTGCTTCCAGTTGGAAAGTGGTGTACTTCAGTATGTCACACTTGTTGCTGGTGGACAGAATGCATTGCATTGGCGTGGAGTTAGGGTCATAGACAAGGATTCCACTTTGCAAAGCCGTAGACCTGTGGTGATATATGATAGTCTTTATGTCTCTGCAGGAGCAACGCTTACAGTGGCGTCGGGTACTAGGTTGTACTTCCATCAACATGCCTCCATGTGTGTTGATGGTTCGCTGGTGGTGAACGGCACTCTGGAGGAACCAGTTGTCTTCCGTGGCGACAGGACAGGAAACCTCTTTGACTATCTGCCATACGACAACACCCCCCAGCAATGGGGTGGGGTTTATCTCAATGGAGCGGGGCATAAACTGACATACCTGGATCTCCACAGCAGCACCTTCGGCATCAGGGCAGAGGATACAGACATAGAACTGGCCAACTGTGTGATACACAACACGGGAGGCAATGCCCTGTGGGCAAAGAACTGTAGGGTCAAGGCATACAATACCCAGATAAGCAATGCCTATGGCAATCTGCTTCAGGTCATCGGTGGAGAGGTGGATATGGCATTCTGTACCCTGGCACAGTTCTACAACTATGATGCCGTGCGAGGATGGGCATTGAACTTGAGTGACTATGATGTGGAGTATGGCGATACGATGTATTATAATCTTGCTAAGGCACACTTTGTCAATAGCATCATAACCGGTTATGGCGAGGATGTCATTTCGGGAAGTTTTATTCAGGAAAGCAAGTTCCAGGACTCGGTTAACTATTCTTTCCATCGTTGTTTCCTGAATACTGTGTATAGCGATACCGATTCATTGCGTTTCCAACGAAACATCTACGAGAATGCCGAGGATACCATGTCCTATGGTCGTCAGTATCTGCTCTTTGATACCTATGCAAGACTCTACGACTTCACTCCCGACACTTTGGCACACTTCTGTGATAGCGCAGATATGAATTGGGTCGTAAAATATCCTTTGGACCGTCTGGGACGCAGTCGTGAAACTGATGGCAAGGCAGACATCGGGGCATATGAAAATGTTCAAAGACAGAAAGTAGAGGAGGAGAAGAAATGAAGGTGACCCTGTTGGTTGTGGGAAAGACCACAGACAAGCATATCATAGCCCTGATAGATGACTATCTGGCACGCCTCAAGCACTATCTGCCTGTGGAGATAGATGTAATACCGGAATTGCGACAGACCAAGTCCTTGTCCGAATCACAACAGAAGGAACAGGAGGGCCAGGCAATACTTTCTCGTATACAACCAGGTGACAGGGTGGTGCTTCTTGACGAGCATGGAGTGGAGAGGCGCAGTATAGAGTTTGCATCGTGGATGCAGAAGAAGATGGTATCCGGAACCAAACGACTCCTGTGCATAGTGGGTGGTCCTTACGGTTTCGCTCCTGCCGTATATGACAGAGCCGACGAGAAGATATCCCTTTCGCAGATGACTCTTTCGCACCAGATGATACGACTGCTCTTCGTGGAACAGGTATATCGTGCCATGACAATACTGAACGGTGAACCTTACCACCATGAGTGAAACTAACGGAAAACGGAAATCTGAAAACGAAAATCTGACGATTATCGATAGGATAGAAACAATAAACAAATAAAACACATAAGATTATGTTAAGTGTAGAAGAATTGAACGAAAGGCTGATAGATTTGGCTTTCAGTGAGGACATTGGTGATGGCGACCATACCACATTATGCTGCATCCCAGCCGACAGCATGGGCGAGAGCAAGTTGCTCATCAAGGAAGAGGGTATCTTTGCCGGTGTGGAGATTGCCAAGCAGGTGTTCCACCGCTTCGACCCCACCATGGAGGTTGAGGTTTACATCGAGGACGGTGCACATGTCAAGCCCGGTGATATCGTTATGAGCGTTAAGGGTAAGGAGCAGAGCCTGTTGCAGACTGAGCGCCTGATGCTCAACATCCTTCAGCGTATGTCTGGTATAGCCACAATGACCAACAAGTATCAGCAGGCTCTTATCGATGCCGGTACAAAGACCCGTGTGCTCGACACCCGTAAGACCACTCCAGGTATGCGTATGCTTGAGAAGGAGGCCGTGAAGATTGGTGGCGGTATGAATCATCGTATCGGTTTGTTCGATATGATTCTGTTGAAGGACAACCATATCGACTTCTGCGGTGGTGTGCACAATGCCATCTCTCGTGCAAAGCAGTATTGCAAGGACCACGGCAAGGACTTGAAGATCGAGTGTGAGGTACGTAACTGGAAGGAACTTGAAGAGGCTCTTGCAGAGGGGTGCGACCGTATCATGTTCGACAACTTCTCTCCCGAGGATACCAAGAAGGCAGTGGAACTCGTGGCTGGTCGTGCCGAGACAGAGTCAAGTGGCGGTATAACCTTCGATACCATGATTCCCTATGCACAGGCAGGTGTTGACTTCATAAGTTTCGGTGCTTTGACACATAGTGTTAAGGGACTGGATATGAGTTTCAAGGCTGCAGGTTCAGACAAGTTGGTGATTAAGTAAAAAAGGGTAGGAATAGTCGGAATAATCTGAATGGTCTGAATAATCGGATTACTCCGAATACTCCGATAAACACCGAAAATAAACTAAAGAACAATTATGCGAAAAATATTTTCAGTTATCTGCCTTCTGCTCGTTTCGGTGATGGCTATGCCATGTACCAACCTTATCGTTGGCAAGAAGGCTTCTGCCGATGGTTGTGTTATTATAAGTTACAGTAGTGACAGTTATGGCATGTTCTCGTCCTTGTACTACAAGCCCAGAATGAAGCATGCCAAGGGTGCTATGCGTCCCGTCTATCACTACGAGACAAGTAATTATCTTGGTGAGATACCCGAGCCCGATGAGACATATCAGGTGACAGGTTTCCTCAACGAGTATCAGCTCAGCATCATGGAGACAACC
>JAFYVX010000210.1 GCA_017558255.1 Bacteroidaceae bacterium | reverse complement strand
CGACGAGGAAGACAGGCATCTCCTGCAACTGTTTTTCCGCCTTTACGAAGGTCTTGGCTATCCATGCTACGGAGTCTCTGCACTAAACGACAAGGACGGATTGTGCAGCATCGGCACACTGCGGGAGGCACTTGACAGCAAGACCACTTTGTTCTCCGGCAACAGCGGTGTGGGCAAAAGCACACTGCTGAACGCTCTCATCCCCGGACTGGATGTGAAGACAGCAGAGATCTCAGACTCGCACGACACAGGCATGCACACCACCACCTTCTCTGAAATGTTCGACTTGCCAATCTCTGTCAATGGAGAATCGGGACATATCATCGACACTCCTGGCATCAAAGGTTTCGGTACCTTCGACATGGAGCGCGAAGAAGTGGGGCACTACTTCAGGGAGATATTCCAGATCAGCAAGGATTGCCGCTTCGGCAACTGCACGCATACCCACGAACCGGGTTGTGCCGTGCTGGAAGCCATAGAGCAACAACGCATCGCTCAAAGTCGCTACAACAGCTACCTGTCCATGCTGGAAGACAAGGACGAGGACAAATACCGAGGGAAACTGTGATGAAAGGGGAAAACGGAAAGGTGAAAACGGAAAACTAACATGCCCCATCCGGCAGGCAGTCTTCGTCATCGTTTTCGCCCGAATAAAGGTGAGCGGTTAACGGAGTTTTCTCATTTCTCATTTCTTTTGACTCTAAACACTAAACAAAAGCGAAGCGACTCACTAAACTCTAAACTCTAAACACCTACATAATATGAAAACAGTTATCATCGGCAGCGGTCCTGCGGGCTACACTGCTGCTATCTATGCCAGCCGAAGCGGTCTGGAACCCGTCCTCTACGAAGGCAACCAGCCCGGAGGCCAGTTGACACAAACCACAGAGATAGACAACTTCCCCGGTTATCCCGAGGGAACCACCGGTAACGAACTGATGGAGGACCTCCGCGCCCAAGCCGAGCGCTTAGGTACCGACATACGCATGGGCACCATCACCGCCGTTGACTTCTCAATGGACGGCAGCCGCCCGCACGTTCTGACTATCGACGACGGCACTACCGTGGAGGCCGACACCGTAATTATCTCCACCGGAGCATCTGCCAAGTACCTTGGCCTGGACGACGAGAAGAAGTACCAGGGACTGGGTGTGAGCGCATGCGCTACTTGCGACGGTTTCTTCTATCGCAAGAAGACTGTTGCCGTAGTTGGCGGTGGCGACACAGCCTGCGAAGAAGCACAGTACCTGGCAGGCTTGTGCAAGAAGGTGTACATGATTGTGCGCCGCGATGTGCTCCGTGCCTCCGAGGCCATGCAGAAAAAGGTTATGGAAACAGAGAACATAGAGATTCTGTGGAACACACAGGTACGCGGCCTGTACGGTGCTGACGGTGTTGAGGGAGCACACCTTTCAACTGGCACCGACTTGCCCATCGACGGTCTGTTCCTTGCCATCGGCCATCATCCCAACAGCGATGTCTTCCGCCCCGCACTCGAATGCGATGCCGAGGGTTATATCATCGTAAAGCATCCCACAACCGAGACCAACATCCCCGGTGTGTTTGCATGCGGCGACGTTGCCGACCCCATCTATCGTCAGGCCATCTCGGCAGCCGGAAGCGGTTGCCATGCTGCCATGGACGCACGCAAGTACCTGTCGGAAAAGTAACATAGATACATATACATATAATAAGAGGTGGCGATTGCCACCTCTTATTATATGTATACCCCTGTCCCCTATCCGAAGTCGAACTCCAGTTGAGGCGTACCAAGCAGGTTGAACGTCATGCGATGGTATGGCGTGGTGCCATGCTCCCTGATTGCCGCACGGTGCGACGGAGAGGGATAGCCCTTGTTGGAATCCCATTTGTACTGAGGATACTCCTTATGTATGGCAAGCATATACTCGTCCCTGTGCGTCTTTGCCAGGATGGACGCTGCCGCTATGCTCATATACTTGGCATCGCCCTTGACAATGGTTGTGTGCGGTATATCGCCATAGGGATAGAAACGGTTGCCGTCTACTATTATATTCTCTGGTCTCAGTTGTAACTTGTCCAATGCCCTGTGCATGGCGGTAATACTGGAACGCAGGATGTTCAACTTGTCAATCTCCTTGTTGTCCACCGCCACCACTGCCCATGCCAAGGCCTCCTTCTCGATTATAGCACGCAAGGCAGTCCTTCTGCGCTCGGTCAGTTGCTTTGAATCGTTCAGGGCCTGAGCCAGAAGCGAATTGCGTTCGCATATATCAGGAGGCAGTATCACCGCGGCGGCATACACTGGCCCTGCCAGACATCCGCGCCCAGCCTCATCACATCCTGCCTCCAGGCAATCAGGTTTGTAATATGGTTCTAACATGGGGAAAGGGGGCCCCATCCAGAGGCCGTCTTCGTCATCGTTTTCGTCCGAATAAAGGTGAGCGGAGCTGTTCTCTTTACTCACTACTCATTACTCTTTGCTCTTTGCTCTGTCATCACTTCAGCACCACCTTACCGTCCTCAACAAGCACGCCCTTTGTTGTATTGCTCACAGGACGACCGTTCAGGTCATAAGTACCGGAAACTGGCAGCACGAAATCTGTGCCAACTTCAGAAATAGAAGTCTCGGCATTGGGGTCACGCTGCAATATCAGCGAGAACAGAGAACTGTAACTCTTGTATTTTGCAGAGTTGTTCACCATATTGACCTTGACAAAGAAAGGGTCGGTTGGAAACACTGCATTTTCTCCGCTAAACTCCCACTCGGCCGACTCGTTCAGAACAGGAACTATATTGCCCCTTTGCATACCGAAGTCGGCCCAATCCGTACCGTTCCTGCTCGTCTGCACGCTGAAAGTGAAATCAAAGTCATACTCCCTGCTCCAGTAACCACCCATAGCAGTTGTACCTGCTATCTCGGCAGAAATCTTGCCCACGGCATAATCCGCCGGCATTCCGTCGATGCGAAAGGTCACATAGCGAACCGTGTCTGCCACATTGGTTCCTGGTGTCAGGTCTCTGCCTGCACGAACTGCATTTCCGGTCCATCCTTTAGTCTGCTGTGCAGGATGCATATCCTCTACAGTAACCTTGACCCCCTCGGGTGTCTGCAGTCTCTCGTTCAAGCAACTCACAACAGGAGCGCCGGTCTGCGGACGATCGAATGTCATTGTAATAAACTCTCCTGT
>JAFYVX010000209.1 GCA_017558255.1 Bacteroidaceae bacterium | reverse complement strand
GGTACCGACTATTGCTTCTACCGTACAGCCGACGGCACCGCCCACGACATCGGTGACAAGCATAAACACCCCGATGGCCATAAAGGCAAGGGCATAGTGCCATGGGTGGTGTTTAAGAAACGGTGAGAGATGAGATTCATACAACAAACAAGGGTGTTCATACAACGCACCCTTGTTTTCTTTTCTATGCGATTTCGTATCCATATCTTTGCTTCAGAAAAAGAAAAACACATCTCTAATTTCAAGTAAAGGTATGAAAAAGACTATTATCTCCATCACTCTTACCATCGTAGTCATTCTGTCTGTTGGCGGCATCTGGGCATACTACATCAGCAAGACCAGCAATCCTTGGAATGCCCGTACCATAGGCGAAATTCCTGCACCTTTCGGTTACCATCGCGTGGATGCACCAGCAGGTAGCTATGCTGAATACCTGCGCAATCTGCCCTTGAAAGAAAAGGGCGCAAAGATAATGCTCTACACTGGCGGCCTGGCCAATTTCCAGTTCCTCGGTACAGGTGTCATAGACCAATCACTCCTGAGCAACTACGAACAATGTGCCGATGTAACCATGCGTCTGCGTGCAGAATACCTGTGGAAGAAAGGCCGCTATGGCGAAATCCGTTTCCGCGATGTCAACCGCAACAAGGTACAATACAATGGCGGTTCCTCGCGCAAAGCCTTCGAGAAATACATGCGTGGCATTTACGGTGTGTGCAGTACCTACTCTCTCTACCACGAAACCAAGCCACGTGCCATAAAGGACGTACAGCCAGGTGATGTCTTTGTCTACCCTGCCCGACCAGGAAGGAAATACGGACATGCCGTCATCGTTGCCGATGTGGCAAGGAGCAAGTCGGGTAAAGTTGCCGTAATGTGCGTAGAGGGCAACACACCTGCCCGTGACCAGCACATCGTGCGCAACCTCAACCCCATCTGCAACCCTTGGTTCTTCTTCGACGAAGACGACACCGTCTTCTGGATAGGCCCCTTCCATTTCAACGAAGACGAATTGAGACATTATTAAGGTAGCTTCTATAAATTAGTGTATCTTTTTTGTCTGGTAGAATTCCTATTGCTTCGGTTCTATAATGTCTCTTACTTGCATCTTTTTCATTTTCACTTACTCACATAGACCACTATGCGAGTTCGCTCAAATAAAAAATCTGCCGCCTAATAGACATCATATAACTCATAGCTAATTTAAAGAACCTACCTTAAGGTAATTTGAAGTTGTAAAGTTTATCCAAAAAAGAAGCTCCCAACTTGCTGAACACGCAAGTCGGGAGTTTATTCATATGTTTAGTGGACAATAATTACTTATTTCCTGATTACATATAATTGGTCTGATTTCTACATCTCAAAATTCATGCGCCATATGTTGAAATATTCATCCTTGTTAGCGCGACTTGAAATAAAGAAAATGGCCTTACCGTCCTTACTCCAAACTGGAGACATGTCGGCAGCGGGGTGATATGTTAGCTGAGTCAATTGAGTTCCATCAACTCGAACAACAAAAATATCAGTATTCTGTTTCTTAGTAATCTGTGACTCAGAGTTACCCACAACTAACAGCCACTTTCCATCAGGAGAAAGCGAGGGATTGGTGAAACTTCTGTTCTTGTCAGACAAAACGATTGTTTCCTGACCAGTCACATAGTTTACATGCCAAATTTCACTTCTACCATCAGTAGAGTTTCTTACACAATAGAACTCATTGTTCTTGCCAGGAATAACACCGGGGCAGAAACCTCTTGCACAAGAAGACAAGGAACCATCCTTTAAATTCAATGCCCAAACAGATGGACCATATGTAGCCTGCCAACGAGTAAAGAACAGGATTGTACCATCAGAAGAAAGTGTCGGGAAGCAATCATTTACATTACCATTTGTGTGCTGAGACATAATTGAACCCTGATTAGCATCCATAGAGGAAATATAATAGTTGGGATGATTATTGTCTGCAAAATACAATCTGTCATTGCTTCCCCAAGCTATACCACCATTTACATTTCGGAAGCTACGCTGTGTTGCCATGCCCTGTGCAGAAGTGCTTCTTACCATAATGTTATCCTGATTGTTCAGGCGTGATACATAAGCCAACTTTGTTCCGTCTGGAGAAATTGCAAGAGAAGGATAGCAATACCATTTGAAATAGTTAGGTTTATGAACACCTACTACTTGCGTTGAGTATGTGACATATGAGTTTGTTGCACCAAATCTACCGCAAATAATACTACCCTTAGATTCTTCTGTCACCTTAGTCAGGTTAAGACCACTCTCTTCTGGAGAAAATGCTTCCAAATAAGTAGGGGTTTGAGTTTGAGTTGCACAAGAAGCTAACAACATAGCTGACGCAAGAGCTACTGCATAAAAATTAGTTTTCATATTGATCTAATTTTAAGTAAAACAATCGATTATGACTTTACGTTATCAATATTAACATTGACATTCTCAATAGGCATTTCTGCTGCATCCTTATCATTTGGATTAGGAGCTGTTACTGTTGAATTACTTGCACAGCATAATGACAAAAGGACAAAAACACCAAGCAGTAAAACTGAGCTAAATACTTTGATACTTTTCATGTTTTGTAGAAATTAAATTGTTAATTGTATATTAGTTTATTATTTAAAAATTATCTTTTGAAGAATATGAGTTTGACAGATTTTCCTTTAACGCTTTCTTATAGGCCCTTGTATAAGCAGACTCCTGACTACTTGCGCAACTTGATAATAGAGCAACAGAACTTCCCAACAACAGGAACGTTACAATTAATTTAACCTTTTTCATACGTTTGAAATATTATTAGTAAAACTTAAAATATTACATACAATAAGATGAATACAAGATAGAAAACAATGTCAATAATGTCTCCTGTGCCAAAATAGAGCGACAGA
This sequence comes from Bacteroidaceae bacterium, assembly GCA_017558255.1. Lineage (GTDB taxonomy): Bacteria > Bacteroidota > Bacteroidia > Bacteroidales > Bacteroidaceae > Physcousia. The sequence continues at coordinate 6,039 of JAFYVX010000209.1, read as the reverse complement.
AACTGCAACACTTCTATGGTTATGGCGAATACTGGCAAAACAGACAGAAATAATACCTTGATAACAGAGTTATCGTTATACCATAAACATCTAACAATAAGCATATATGCATACAACCACAACCCATCTGGCAGAGAAAACAGGAACCAATCAGGCAGATGACAGCCAACAAAAGTAGACCTTATCTCGTTTAAACTACTTAATCCTCCACAAGCCTTTACAGGTAGAAACATATACATATCTGTACTTCTGAACAAGATATATATCAAGCCAGAAAACAGCAAACATATAACAGCAACAAGTAAAGACATCCGTCTACTCATAAGGGTTTATTTCATCTACCAATCCCGTACTAATCAGATACAAAAAAAAAGCGTGGAGCCAGCCTGATGCTCGTTCCACGTAGTAAGGCTCTCGCATTGCCCTGATTGTCGAAACGAGCAACGCCGAAAGCCCCACGCCGATGAGTATATAATAAACCTCAAGATGACTATTAATAAAAATAGTCAAAAGAGGAATGTATATAAACATCCCATGAAGCGTTCCCGTTGCTTTGTTCTTGACAATCAGTTTGAATTTGCGAGATTCTACTACGTCAAAACCAAAGCGTTCAGTTACGCCTTTTATGTATATGTATCTTGCCCGCTTCCACCCCTGGGGGCTTTCAGCAATGGCAAAGACATGGCAAAGATAAGCAATTAATTCTATTTATCATATATTAACAAACAAAAACATTGCTTCATCTAATAAAAAAGTTCGCGAGAAAGATTTGCAGATATTGAAGGTGGTGTCCGAAAAGCGCTATAAGGCACTCGTTTTGCCGCTATCAGCCGTTCGGCGAACCGCTATTAGCCGTTCAGCGAAGCACTATTAGCCGTTCAGCGAACCGCTATTAGCTGTTCAGCGAAGCTCTATTAGCTGTTCAGCGAAGTCATTCTTATCTGTTCAAATTACCCCAGATCGGACATTAGCGTTATGATGATAATAGCCTTATTTTTCAACAGATGCTTTGTTGCGCGTAACAGTCTAATGACCGATTTGGGATTATCAACAAACCGCTACTGAGAACCATATGGTGCTCTCAGTAGCGGTATCTATTTTTCTATATGACGAGGAGCGAGTGTGGGTGCTACTTCAGGAACACGAAGTAGACTGCCATTATCATGCACACAAAGGCGGCAAGGTGATTCCAGTGCAGGGTTTCGCCACGGAAGCAGGTAACAGTGTAGATAGTGAATACCAGCAATGTTATCACCTCCTGGATAATCTTCAGTTGGAAAAGGGTGAATGGACCACCGTTTCCCCGGAAACCATAGTGGTTGGCAGGAATCATGAAACAATACTCCATAAATGCCAGTGCCCACGAAATGAGAATGATGACATAGAGGGGCGTGTTACCGTGCAGGATGTGCATGTCCTGCAGTTTCAGGTGTCCGTACCATGCAAGTGTCATGAAGATGTTGGACACAATCAGTAGGAGAATGGGTAAAATGTAGGTCATATTGTTATTTGGTTTAAGGACTCTCCCCCAACCCCTCTACAAGAGAGGGGAGTATAATGTATTGGAGGTGGTAGTCAAGGAATTAGTGTATGTTTACTTTTCTTAATATGCTGTTGTAACTACTCCCCGCCCTTGTGGATGGGTTGGGGTGGCTGTATCTATCTCGTCAGGGCGAACTTCATGCTCAGGCCAAAGTCTTGAGTAACGGTTGGGTATGCCGAGGAGGATAGCAAGGGTACGGTACGCTGGCGGTCGTAGAAGAGCGTCATCGTTACGTAACGGCTCATGGTGTAGTCTGCACGGAATGAAGCCTTCACCGCCTTGTTGCCAGAGGTGGCTTCGGACAGACCTGTCTGGATGTCGCGGCGAATGGCATCCTGATTGCGAATGGAGAAGTCAAAGCGCAGGGACAGGGCATGTGCAAAGTTGCTCTTGCTGCTGTTCTTTATGTTCTCGCGTCCGTCACTACCAGTATCACGGTTCTTCAGGGCACGGTTCTTGGCAGTTGACTTCATAGCCTTCTGACTGGCACGCTTGCTGCCGAAGATGCTGCCCAGACGGAAATCGTTTATCTTGTATCCCCATCCCAGGACGAAGTCGCGCGAACCGGTTTCGGTGAGTTGTGCACTGGTGATGGACAGGCTCATGACACGTGTGGTGCGGTATTCTGCCTTGAGGGTCATGTTGTTGTGGAACGTGAAATTCAAGCCGATGAGCGGAGCGAAGCTCTCGTTGATGCTCACCGTGCTTATGTCGTAGCAGCTGCTGGGCGAGTATGTCCCGGTGGCCTGGCTCTGTGTGAAGCCCAGGTCGGTACCATTCATGAACTCCATCCATGAGGCGTAGGAGTTGTAGGAACCTACTGCATACACGCTCTTATAACCGTGCGACACGGTGACGCTCTTGAAGTAGTCCCTGATGAAGGGCAGGTTGGAGAGTCCCTTGTAGGTCAGTGTCCAGTTGGGCAACATCCTGGCAAGAGAGGGGAAGATGTTCAGCTCGCGTGTTGTTCCGCCACCAGTGTATGCCGCCAGGAAGGCAGGAATCATAACGTCAGCTCCATACATGTTTGCCGGTGTGACATTGCCCTTTGCAGGATCTCCAGCACTGCCAAGGTAGGTTACTCCCGCAGGGTCCTTGCCTCCTATATACTGAGCCTCCACGCGCTGCTGGTACAGGGGGAGCATGGCACGGAACTTTTCGAACGACGGACTGTAATAGCCATTGGAGGCGTTGCCGCTACCAGAAAAGGCCGAACTGAGTGACACGATGGTCATGTTGAACGAACCTGTCTGTGTGGTTGGCGAACCCTGATACATGTACTGTATGCTCTTTGAACGGTTCATGGTGCGTGACATGTTCAGGTCTATCTTCATGTCGGTGAACGGTTCAAGGCTGGCCTTTATCTGCAGATCCTCGGTGGTGGAGGACGTGGCAGGTGTGGACAGACTGTCGGCACAGAGGAGCCATCCGCGCTCCTTGGCAGTCTCGATATAGTCGTCCGACACAAGACCGAAACCAAATCCCACACCAGGAGCAAAACCATGTGCCGAGGTCATGCGCTGGCCAAACATATCGCCCACTTCGGGCATGAAGCCCGACATGGACAGGTTGTAGGTGTTGCGGTAGGAAACGGACACGTTCCTCACCATCATGGCAAAGCGTGCTGCTGCCTGTGCCCATTTGTACCAGCCCTGTTCACTCAACTTGGGTTTGGCAATTACGTTTATGCGCACCTTGGCTGTATCCATGCTCTTAGTCATGAGCACAATCTTGTTCTCGTCCAGTTTCTTGTATTTTACCTTATAGTCATTTCCCGTACTGTCCTGGATACGTACCTCCAGACGCTTTGACTTCTGGTTGTGGGTAATGGTCATGTTGCTGTCCGGAGCAAGCACTATTTCACGAGCATAACCCTGTGTGCGCTTCTTTCTGTCCTTCTGGGCGGAAGTACCCTTGGCATTGGTCTGGGTGGTGCCCTTGCCCATGGTGCGTGCCAAGATGCTGTCCACACTCTCGCCGGTCTTCTTGGACTCTTCTTCCGCCTTCAGGCGTGCCTCTTCCAGTTTGTCCTTCTCGCGCTGCTCCTTCTCCTTCTCGCGCTTCTTGTCGTTGCGCTTCTTGTTGGCCTCCGACTTGGCATTGGAAGCAGAGAATATGCGATTCACCTCCTTCAGGAAGGGCGACTTGTTGTAAAGCGTCTCCAGAGCCAGTTTACCGTTGGCGTTGATGCTGCGCTGGGTGTTGATGCTATGTCCCAGACTGCTACCGTCCTCCAGTTCGGCACCGCGTTTCCATGAGTACTGGCTGTTATAGCTGGCATCTGCGGTTATCCAGTCGAAGGCAGGCAGTTTGTTGATGGGCAGCTTGTAGGACATGGTGGCGCTCTGGCTGTAGTCCAGAGGACGGCCAAAGCCAGCCAGACTCATATTCACGCTATCCTTCCATGCCTGGTACTCGTCGGGATAGAGGTCCTTGTTTATTACCACATTGGGCTGTTCCACTTCGGCATGCGTGGCACTCTGGAAGGAGAAGTGCAGAGCCTTGAAAATGTCCCAACGCAGGGAAAAGTTGCGGTTCCATAGATAGGAACTGCTCCACGTTACGGGCAGAGCCTGCGAATTGCCTATATTCTCCAGGTCGCGCTCCTGCAGTTCATAGTATGTGCGACCAAGGTCGGTGTTGAAAGTCAGACTCTGTGGTGCAAAGGCGATGTTCTGGTCCTTTATGATCTGCGCCCACTTGCTCTTGGTGTTCCATTTCTTGAAGGGTTCCCAGTTCTTCCAGTTGGGCGACCATACGTATGACATGGAAGCCTTCCACGAATCGTTGTACTCGTAGACGGTTGTCTCACCCCTGTTCTCGCTGTGCGAACTGGCATAGGAGAAACTGAAGTTGGCAGGATCGTAGGGCATGGGATGCTTCTTGCTGGCAATATTCACCTTGGCTCCGCTAATGGAGAAGTTGCGGTTGGCGGAAATGGTGGATGTGAGGGAGATGATCGAGTCCTTCTCCTCCTGAGTCTGGGTTGCATCAAGCGCCTCGGACAGAAGCATGTCGGTGTCGAGCGGATTGTACTTGGGCTTGACAATGTGCTTGCTGTAGCTATAGTACACAGGCACGGAAACCTTCGCCTTTTCGGGCAGGAGGCGGCCAAGATCGCCACTGGTGGTAAACTGGTACTGGTAATCGTCCTTGTCGCTACGTTCTGCCACAGTCTGCTCTATACCGCCGAAGCCTGCCGTCACCATCTTGCCAGTGGCGGAGAACGAACCTATGTCGGACAGTTGGATGTTAAGGTTGCCCTGTGCCGCCCAACCACCTTCGTTAGTATACTCCTGCAGTCGCAGTTCGTTGACCCACACCTCCACGCTGCGGTTGGCATCGGCATGGTTGCGTATGCCTATCATGATGGTCTTCACCTCGCCAAGCGACGGGTTACCGATGACGGCAATGCGGTTGCTGGGCTTCTCAGGGTCGTAGCCGGTATAGAGCTGGCTATATGAAACACCGTTCTTGTTGCGCTGGCGCTTAAGGTCGACAAGCATGTCCAGGTTGAAATCGAACATATTCGACTCCGGCCACACAGCCACTCGGTCTTCATAGGAGTTATTGCTGTACTTGCCACTGCTCTTGATGGGAGTGAGTTCCAGGGGGATTTCGTACTCGTAGTAGTTGTTGCGGTAGTCCGAACCCAGGCGCAGGAATACGCTCACCTGTCCGTTCTGCAGGGGAGTCATGTCGGGGTCCGATGCTTCCAGTTGGTTGGCATGTGCAAAGAGTTGCAGATGCTTGTACTTGCGCATGTCGTACTTCACGCTCTTGTACACGGCACGTGCATCGTTGGGACCGAGGTTCTTCACCGTCAGTGCCAGAGCCTGCTCGTTGCTCTCCATAAGCGTACCGCTGGCAGCATCTGTTACACGAGATATGCCGGGAGGCACCACGTAGTTGACAGGCACACGGTCGTTATTCTCCTCGATGTTCACCGCCGTGATGGTGAAGTCCGTATTGGCACTGCTTGCCACGTTTCCGGCATAGAGTGTGTTCTCGTAGGTACGCCAGTCGCCATGCACAAGGTCGAAGGTACCGAATCGCAGTATCACCTCGTCGGTAAAGTTGGTCATGAACATGCGCATGAAGCGTATGTTGGAGAAATCCGAGATACCACCTATGCTCTCGCGGTCGGAATCCTGCAGGGGAATGCGGATGAGGTACCAGTCTATGTTCTCTATCTCACCGTTGCGCAGGGTCACGGTGGCGGTACGTGTGTCGGAGACATACTTTCCGCCCGGACGCAGGTTCTCGGGAGTGATGGGCAGGTGGTACTGCCAGTATTTCTCGCTCTCGCCCAGGGTGTAGTCGGTGTTGATGTCCTCGATATCCGGTGTGTTCTTCCATGCCGTCTCGTAGGTTTCTGGCGAGTTCTCGCTATCTGGCGAGTTGCCCTGGGGCATGTTGATACGCTTGTATCTGTTGAGCACAGACACCTTATCGCGGTCGTAGTCCGAACCACGGAAATAGTGGTAGTTGTCGTT
>JAFYVX010000208.1 GCA_017558255.1 Bacteroidaceae bacterium | reverse complement strand
CGGCTTCCTGCCCTACGACAAGGTTCGCGACAAGGACGCTCCAGCCAGCATCTGTCTTATCTGCGAGATTGCAGCATGGGCAAAGGATCAGGGCAAGACCCTCTACGACCTGCTCATGGACATCTACAAGGAGTATGGCTTCAGCTTCGAATACACCATCAACGTGACCAAGCCCGGCAAGTCAGGCGCCGACGAAATCAAGCAGATGATGGTTGACTTCCGTGGCGAGAAGGCTCCCAAGGAGATTGCTGGCAGCCCCGTTGTACTCACCAAGGACTACCAGACATTGGTGGCAAAGGACGGCCAGGGCAACGAGAGCAAGCTGGACTTCCCCGCAACAAGCAACGTACTGCAGTACTTCTGCGAGGACGGCACCAAGATCAGCGTACGTCCTTCTGGCACAGAGCCCAAGATCAAGTTCTATTGCGAGATCAAGGACACCATGACCTGTGCTTGCCAGTACACCGAACTCGTAGAGAAGGCCAAGGCCAAGGTTGAGGAGATCAAGAAGTCACTCGGACTCTAATACATTATATATATTATAGAATATCGGAGGATCATGGGGATGCCCATGGTCCTCTTGTATTATGTTCAGCGCTCTATTTCCAACGAAAATTTGCTTATTCGCCACCGAAATCGTATCTTTGCGCTGTTTTATTGATAACAATTAAAGATTTGTATATGAGTTACGGACTTTTAAAAGGTAAAAGAGGTATAATATTCGGAGCACTGAACGAACACTCCATCGCATGGAAAGTTGCGGTTAAGGCCGTTGAAGAAGGTGCTACCATCACAATCTCCAACACAGCCCTTGCCATACGCATGGGAGAGATAAACGAACTGGGCAAGCAACTGAACTGCGAGGTTATACCTGCAGATGCCACCTGCTATGAAGACTTGCAGGAGGTGTTCCGCCGTTCACAGGAGGTGCTTGGCGGCAAGATAGATTTTGTACTCCACTCCATAGGCATGTCACCGAACGTAAGAAAGGGACGCGCCTACGACGACCTCGACTACACCATGCTTAACAAGACCCTGGACATCAGCGCGATTTCTTTCCACAAAATGCTTCAGGCAGCAAAGAAACTGGATGCCATTGCTGAATACGGTTCCGTGGTGGCACTCACCTACATGGCAGCACAGCGCACCATATTCGGATACAACGACATGGCCGACGCCAAGGCTATGCTTGAGTCAATAGCACGCAGTTTCGGTTACATCTACGGTCGGGAGCGCAATGTGCGCATAAACACCATCTCACAGTCTCCCACCATGACCACAGCAGGAAGCGGCATAAAGGGTATGGACCGTCTCTTCGACTATGCCAACCGCATATCTCCTCTGGGCAATGCCAGCGCCGAGGAATGTGCCGACTACTGTATGGTCATGTTCTCCGACCTCACACGCAAGGTAACGATGCAGAACCTCTTCCACGACGGAGGTTTCTCCAGCATGGGCATGAGTCTCAGTGCCATGAACACTTACGAGAAAGGTTTGGAGGAGTTTATGGACGAGAACGGTAACATCATCTATGGCTAACACATAGGGAACGGAAAAGATGGACACAAACAAGCACACCACACCACCACGCAAGACAGAGGACAACGGGGGCATCATGCTCATGTTGCTGATATTCATCCTGGCAGGAGCATTCTCCTCCATTGCCAAGGAGATGGGATGCGTGGATAGCGTGGTAAATCTGACATTATCCGTACTTCCAGGCAACTTCATCCTCGTTGGACTGTTCATTGCCGCCTGCCTGGTGTCACTGAGCATAGGCACCAGCTGTGGCACCATTGCCGCCTTGGTACCCATTGCCGTGGGAATAGCCAACACCACTTCGTCCAGTATCCCCATGGCCACGGCTGTTGTTGTGGGCGGAAGCCTGTTCGGCGACAATCTCTCCTTCATCTCCGACACCACCATCATGGCCACCAAAACCCAAGGTTGCCGCATGTCCGACAAGTTCCGTGCCAACATACGCATTGCCCTTCCGGCATCGATAGTCACAATAGTGGCATACCTGTTTCTCGGTTATGGCATGCAGGCACAGACAACACCCGAGGTGGGGAATATTCTGAACGTCCTGCCTTATCTCCTTGTCTTTGCACTTGCCTTGGGAGGCATGAATGTGATATGGGTTCTTGTCATAGGCATCGTCGCAGCCGCAGCCATCGGCCTATACCATGGCGCATTGGACATGCACTCTCTGTGGACATCTGCCCAAAACGGCATACAGGGCATGCACGACCTCATCATTGTCACCATCATCGCAGCCGTCATCATCGACCAGTTGCGCAAGCGCGGAGCCATAGAGTGGCTCACTATGAACATGGGACGTCTGGTATCTTCGCGCCGAGGTGCCGAACTGAGCATCGCCGGAGCCGTGGTAGCTGTGGACATGCTCACCGCCAACAACACCATTGCCATCCTGGCGGTAGGTCCTGTGGCACGCAGCATATCATACCGCTATGGCATAGACGCCAAGCACTCTGCATCCATCCTCGACACCATGTCGTGCTTTGCACAAGGCATCATCCCTTGGGGAGCACAACTGCTCATCGCGGCAGGCCTTGCATCCATCAATCCTCTGGACATAATACCATTCCTCTACTATCCCTACATCTTGGGCGCATTCACCATCCTGTATATTCTCTTTCACAAGAAATAAAATAAAACTATGAAACGACTCACTTCCATCACAACTTCCATTCTTCTGGCGTCATTGCTCATCACCACATCCTGCAACCCCAACAAGAAGCAGACCTCAGGAAACGGCGATACCACAACCGAAACTTCCATCGACGCTTTTGCCAATATGGACTCCATCCATATCACCAACGAACCCGACAGTATCCTGCATATAGAATACATGTTCCAGTTCCTGAAATCCAACAGTACCCAGGCTGATAGCATAAATGCATCCATCGCCCAGATGTTGGTTTCAGGCGAGCGCAACACCGACATCCGCCAAGACATCCTGGACGCCATGGCAGCAGAGGAAAGCGCCATGCAGAAGGAGATACAGGAATACTACGAACCTGACGACGAGACCTACGGCAGCCTGCAGTACAACATCGTCAGGACGGGCCACTTTGTCCACGATGCCGCCGACACTGTTGTAGCATACAAGGCATCCATCGACATGTACACAGGGGGCGCACATGGTTCGTACACTCCCATCACACTGAACTTCTCACGCAACACAGGCAAACTGATAGAACCATCCGATGTCTTCGACATGGAACAGGAACAGGCCATCCTCGACCTGATGCTTGGGAAACTACTGAAGGACAACAAATGCACCACACGCGAGGAACTAATGGAGAAGACCTCTCTGCTCACCCTTGGCGAACTGTCGCTGACATCCAATTTCCACCTTGGCCGCAAGGGTGCAACCTTCTGCTTCGGACAATACGAGATAGCCCCCTACTCCAGCGGAATCACATACATCACACTGGATTACGACACATTGAAACCCTATATGAAATAATAGACCTACATGGAACTCATCAACAAATACTTCCCCAATATCACCAGCGAGCAACGCGAACGCTTTGCTGCGCTCGACGCACTCTACCGTGACTGGAATTCCAAGATCAACGTCATTTCACGCAAGGACATCGACAACCTCTACGAGCACCACATACTGCACTCCCTGGGCATAGCAAAGCTTATTGCCTTCAAGCCTGGTACCAGAATCATGGACCTTGGCACAGGCGGCGGATTCCCTGGTATCCCCCTGGCCATCATGTTCCCAGATGTACAGTTCCATCTTGTTGACAGCATTGGAAAGAAGATACGCGTGTGCGACGAGGTACGCACAGCCCTCGGCCTTACCAACGTTACAACGGAATGGAGCCGTGCCGAGAACGTCAAGGACAAGTTCGACTTTGTCGTCTCACGTGCCGTGATGCCCCTTGCCGACCTTGTGAAACTCATACGCAAGAACATTGCCAAGGATTCGCACAACGCCATGCCCAACGGACTTATATGCCTGAAGGGCGGCGAACTTGCCAACGAGGTGATGCCCATGAAGAGCCACACGCTCATCACCGACCTCAGCGATTATTTTGAAGAGGAATTCTTTGAAACCAAAAAGGTAGTCTATGTTTCATTATAAGCGTTTTGTTGTCAATCCCGTCGAGGAGAACTGCTACATAATCTGGGACGACAACTCCCACGAGGGAGCGGTAATTGACTGTGGTGCATGGACCAAGGACGAGCACAGGCAAATTGCCAGTTTCATCCGCGAGCATGGCATAACACTGAAATATGCCTTGCAGACCCATATGCATTTCGACCACTGCCTCGGTCTCGGACAGATTGCTTCCTGCTACGGTCTCACCCCCATGTGCCACCCCGCAGATGTCCCCGTCTACGAAGGTGCGCCGGATATGGTACAGAAGTGGTTCCGTGTGGACATTTCCGACATGCTGCCGGAGGTTGACCCATGCATCGGCGAATCCTACGCCTTGAACCTCGGCGACAATGCCATGCAGGTACTACATACACCTGGCCACACACCTGGCGGAGTATGCTACTACATTCCGCAGGCACGCATTGTCATCACCGGCGACACACTCTTCCGCATGGGCATTGGTCGTACCGACCTCCCTGGTGGAGATTACCGT
>JAFYVX010000207.1 GCA_017558255.1 Bacteroidaceae bacterium | reverse complement strand
TAGAATAAGTTTGTTATTGGTTATAAAAAGGAGCGGCGGCACGATTCTTAGTCATCGTGTCGCCGCAATTGTATGGTGTCTACTCTCCGTGTATAAGCCTGTATGCTATTGAACCCTTGGGAGGTGTGGCAGGACAGTTGTTGCGCGGAAACCATGCTGCACGCTGCAGTTCGCTTTCCTGAATGTGTATTTCTCCACTCTCGTATTCGGCGGTGAAACCAAGCATGAGTTGGGAGGGGAAGGGCCAACTCTGGCTACCGAAATATCGGATGTTCTTGACGCTTATGCCTGTTTCTTCCATGATTTCCCTACGCACAGCCTGCTCGGCAGACTCGCCGGCCTCCATGAAACCTGCCAAACAAGAATAGTATTGGGTAGTGCGTTGGCGATGAAGCGCCAGAAGAATTTCATCTCCACGGTTTACCAGTACAATGATGCAGGGTTCTATTCGTGGGAAGAAGATGTTGTGGCATTCGGGGCATACGAGCGAGGTTTCTTCCTCTATGGCTCCTGGCTCTAAACGTGTACCGCACTTTGTGCAGAAGCGAGTCCTGTTTAACCATTCATACAGGGCCTTGGCTCTGAAATGGGGTAAGGAAAGCTCCTCGCCATAGGTGGCAAAATAGGTACGTAGTGGGATGGAGTGGTATTGGTCGGGAAGTTTTTCTGTTGGTGGTAGTCCCAAGGCGCAAAGGTTGTTCTGCCTTTCCTCGAAAAGCAGACTGCTGTCCGACAGGCATTTTAATTGCTCTATGTCAGCGAATGTCAGTGGCTTGTCATCACATCTCAATATGGCTTCCTGTCCTGTTATGGCAACACAACGGCAGGAGGAGGTATGGGGGGATAGGGTTAGGGGCATGAAAGCGGAAAGGGGAAAGGTGAGCGGATGATGGTTAAAGGTTAAGGGTTAAAGGTTAAGGGTTAAAGGTTAAGCGGGTGAGCGGTTAAAGGTTAAGGGTTAGGGGTTAAGGATGAACGGTGAGAGGTGAACGGATGAGCGAGTTTCCCACTTCGCTTCCCCTCTTTCTCATTTAATCCCGCTTTGCGGTCTTGAACCTGCTCACGCTCGGCATAGTTTAAGCAAGCTTAACTCTGCTCTCGCTTACTCGCAGATTTCTCCTTTCTCCTTTCTGCTTTATAGAGCATCTTTGCTCTTTGCTCTTCTTTCTACTTCGTCTTGCGCATGATGAGGCGGTAGACGTTGCAACCAAGGAAGTTGCCGGAGGCTATTGCTAACCAGAAGGTAAGGACTTGAGGCAGATGGGCAAGGGTGAAATCTACAGGTACGCACAGATAGAAGAAGGAGTCTGCCACACAATGCGGGAAACCGCAATTGATGAAGACAGGTATGCCAAAAAGCATGGGCAGGTTCTTGCCTTCGCGAGCAAAGGTAACAACAGTGGTCATGATGAAACCGCAACCAATGGCCAATATGCCGCCCTTGACTGGACCTAATGCCAGACGTGCTTCCATGATGCCTTGGGCTGTCTCCTGCACAGGCATGGGAGAGCAACGCAGAATCAATGACATGGCACCGCAACCCAGGATGTTGCCGAAGAGAATGAGCAATACTTGAGAGAATTCTCCTTTCTTGAAGAAACCGGCTGTGCCAGTGTATAGTCTCAGACTGTATCCTACCACAGCCAAGAGTCCGAATGAGAAGAGCACGGCGCCGATGATGTTCTTCTCTGCAAGATAACCGAAACCTGCTATGCCAATACAAATGCCTGCAAGAAAAGCAGAGCGGAGTGTAAACCAGATGTCCTTAATAGTCATTGTCCTTGTTTTCGTGCCGATTAGAGATTTTGTAATTTTTGTGCAAAGATACGGAAACCAAGCGTAACGGCAAAGTCTGTATGTGATTATTTGGTGAAATCCCTCTCATGATTAGAGAAAATCCCCAGACGCTTTATGTGAAATCCGTTGCTGGTCTTATGTGAGCGGCCTATCTTTGCGGTGTGAAAGAAATTAAACAATTAACTTTAAACAGAAGACTACTATGAAAAGAATGGTGATTATCCCAATGATGCTGATGGCCATGTCAATGGCAAGTTTCAATGCAAGTGCCCAGACTCAGGGTCGTGGTCGTGCCAACGCCCGTGTAGAGAACAGGAGTTCGCGCAAACCCAGTGCGGAGCGTCATGCCCAGCGCAGGGAGGCAGACCGCAATGTCAAGCGTTCGCATCCTGACAGGAAGGTGCATCATGTTCGTGTAGCGCATGCACCAAAGCCCAAGCATGACAGGCATGTTGTTCCACGCGGTGGTCGTCTGGTGAAGTGTGCCCCCCCTCGCATAGCACGCGGATGTTATGTTCCGGGTTGGGAGGGACGTGTCAAGTACCATCACGACGGTCGTTGGGCGTACTATGTGGACGGGTGCTGGAGATACTACGATTGCTACTATAACCCCTATGAATTCTTTTGCGAGCCTGTGCCTCCCCATGTACATCATTCGCCAAGAATTTACGTAGACCATGCAACAGCCGGCGAGGTGGCTGCCGGTGTGGTGGCAGGAACGGTGCTGGGTTGTATAATAGGATCCCTGGCCAACTGATGAAAGGTTATAATATCTTAAAACTCCGATGAAAAGGCAAAAGAAGTGAAAAGTATTGCGCTTGTGTCGGAGTTTTATTGTATATTTGCCATACGACAAGAGTCGGAATGTCCCTAATTCTATAGTATTATGAGCAGCAGAAACTATTGTCTTATCTTGGCGGGAGGAACAGGGCAGAGGTTGTGGCCGGTGAGCCGCAGCACCAAGCCGAAGCAATTTCTTGACTTCTTTGGCACGGGGCGTACATTGTTGCAGCAGACCTACGACCGTGTGTCCAAGTTTATTGATCACGACAATATATATATAAGTACCAACGTACAGTATCTGCCCTTGGTTTACGAGCAGTTGCCAGGGGTAGATGATATGCATATCCTTGAGGAACCTCTCAGGCGAGGCACTCTGGCTTCGGTGGTATGGGGGATGGCCATGATTACGAAGCGCGATCCTCAGGCAAGGGTACTTGTTACTCCGTCCGACCAGCTGATCCTTCAGGAAGACGCCTACCAGAGCAATATGCTCGAGGGTTTGGATTTCGTTGGCGAGATGGGTTGCCTGATGGTTATGGGCGTAGGGGCGTCGCGTCCGGAAACGGGTTATGGCTATATCCAGAAGGACGATGAAACCGGAGGGAACGGTATATGCAAGGTAAAGGCCTTCTCGGAGAAACCCTCACATGCCTTTGCGGAAATGTTTGTGAAGGACGGCGGTTTCCTGTGGAATACCGGTCTGCAGGTGTTCCGTGCCGACGTGTTCCTGGATACGGTGTGCCGTATAGTGCCGGAGTATCAGTTGGGCATACCCCGCCTTATGGCAGATGCCGAGAGCGATGACGCCCGCCTGGTGCCGGAGGTGTTCCAGATGTTGCCCAACCTGAGTCTGGCGGTAGGTATACTGGAGCGTGCAGATAATGTCTATGTGAAGGAATGCTCTTTTGGATGGGCCGACCTTGGCACGTGGACCTCCATACATGACGATTGCCCTGCGGATGCCAACGGAAATGTGCTCATGGACAGCAAGGCATATCTCTATGACTGCAAGGACAATGTGGTGCGTATCCCCAAGGGCCGTACGGCCGTG
>JAFYVX010000206.1 GCA_017558255.1 Bacteroidaceae bacterium | reverse complement strand
TGAGCATCGTTGTAGAGGATATACGCCTCTGGACTTTCCACCAAGGGTTTCATATCCTTGATGTCGGTTTGAGAGGTCAGTTCTATTGGTTCAAGCCATCCCATGCACCAGCGCTCGAAAGCCGTGTAAGCAGCCGGAGTGCATGAATTGTTGTTGTACGAGCCTGAAGCCATCAAATCCCAGGGACCAGTACCGAAGTTACTGCCAGATGTGTCGTAATGGTCCATAAGTCCAAGGCAATGGCTGAATTCATGACAAACAGTTCCTATGCCGTCAACATTCTTGCCAGAGGCACCACGAAGTTCTGAACTGCAAGCGTATTTAGAAACTGCCACACCATCCAGTTTCAATGCATCCGCCAGTTCAAAGGAATGCGGCCAGATGGTATAGGCTGGTCCTCCCTGTGCCTCGGCATAACCAGCGTAAACTATAAATACCTGTTCCACCACTCCATCGCCATCCCAGTCGTAGTTCTTGTAATCAACATCGGGATCTGCCAGCATGAAGGACTCTCTGGCAAAGGCACGCGCACCGATGTCTATACCTTCCTCGCTATTACCGCCATAAGATGCCATAGGCTTGCTCAGGGTGTAGGGGCCAGCCACGTCCAGGGTCATGTCAAACTTTCCGTAGCTCTGTGCCAGGAAATAGTCACGCACCGAACCGGTCATGCCATAACCTTTATAATCCAACTGATTGAAAATCTCATTGTATGTGGCAGTGGGATTTTCAAGGGTGAAACGCTGATCTCTGAAATCAACCAGAATGACCAAACCCCTCTTGCTTCCAATCAAGGAAGTGAGAAAACCATGCTGATTCTGGTTGCGTGTTGCATTGGCCTTTCTTCTGCCCTCTGCAGTCTTGTACAGAAGGTTTTCTGCCTCAAAATGTGACAGAATCCTGTATCTGCCATCTTCCTGCTGTATAATCTTCTCTCCAGTCTCTGCCTGCCAGTAATGGCCGAATTCGTCGCCACGCAAAGACACGTAATACTCTTCATTACCCACCATTATACGCTTTGCTACAGGCAAAGCAGGCACGGCAAACATCTGTATGGGCACAAGTATCAGCGCCAACAGAAACGCAAAAACTTTATTCTTGCTAAACATTTGCATTGTTTTTAGTCATTTTAACATTAATACGGCAACAAAGGTAATATATTTTTTATCATTTACAAAATACACAAGCATAAAGTCAGCATAATACAGTGAGAATACAATATCTAAAAAGGACGCTCACCTATTGGCAAGCGTCCTCTTGGAGTATTATCTAACTAAATCTTAGATTCCTGTGTTTAGATGATTTCTGCAGTCAGATTGCGAAGCTTGTTGATCTTCTTTGCTGCCTTTGCACCAGAGAAAGACTTCTTTGCAAACTCTCTCTTGGTGGTATTAGCCTTGGCAATTGCCATATTACGAGCAAATGCATTAGCACCGGGAAGAACAATCTCCATCTTGCCGTTCATACCTGCATAGTAACCACTCTCACCCATATAAAGGATTGCCTGGAATCCAGGAGTTGCAGAAGGCTTACCATCTTCCTTGCTAAAGTTGGGGAAGGTGATAACACCATCAACAACCTTACCCAGGTAGCCAGCACCCTTAACTACGTCAAAGCCATTAGCCTCAAAATAACGATAACCATTTGTTACGAGCTGCATTTCTCCATAACCCCAGTCCATACCCAGAGACTGTGGCTGGATGTAAACACCCTCAGCATCTGTGGCATTAACCTCAATGAACATGCCCTCGGGAGCATAGTCGTCATCACCTGCGGGGTGAACAGACTTAGCATAGGGGTTCATGATACGGTACAGACCGGGATTCTCGGTGTGTTCAAGAATCTCAACCTCGTAGGTAACAGGTGTTCCGCCCTCATAGAACAAGGGAAGAAGAACGTCGTCGGTGTAGAGACCAGTACCCAGAGACTGCCAGGGGTTGTTGTTGCCAGCGCCATAGTACTCAAACGAAGCAGCAGCTACGCTCTTTACAGCACCTTCAAACAACACTACTGTTACAATCTGGAAGTTGTTGCCACCCAGCTCCTCTGCATTGAAGGGAACCTCGATGCGGCCAGCCTCAACGTCCATTGCTTCCAGTTCGCCAGCAGCAATTGCGTCAGCTACAGCAGCAGCGTCAGCATCAGCAGGCATAACGATAGCCTTCACCTCAGCAGCATCAGGACCAAGAGTAAGGTTACCTACAGCAAACATGCTGCCGTCGGGCTTTGTGAAGAGACCTGCATATTCAAGAGCAGAGCTATAATCGGCCTTTACATAACCGGGGAAGAGAATGCTGATAGTGGTTGACTTAGAGTAGTCCCAACCGCCATCCTGCTCGAACAGGTAGAAGATGGGTGCCAAAGAAACCTCACCGGGCAAACCATTCTCCTGATAATCCAGAACAACGTTGTAAGTCCATTTGTCGGGAGTACGACCCATACGATAGGGATGCAGCGCATAAACATCCTCAGGATAGTTAGAGTTCCACTCACCCATGTTATAGTCGTTGAATACTACATACTCCGCATCCAAAACATTGCCAGCAAATTCTGTACCTGCCTTCAGGATATTGAAATAAAGATACTTGTCTACTGCGATATCACCAAGAATACCTGCATAGGGTTCTACTACACGGAACTGATTGGGGGCCAACTCGTTCTGCTCGATTTTTACATCAAAGTATTCACCAGCAGTACCGAGGAAGGCCTCTGAGAACTTACCAACACCCAGAGACTTCCATGGAGCGGGGCAAGTAATCTTCAGATTTACGAATGACTGACCATAGAGAGTTGCATCCTCTTCATTAGCGATGCACAGCTTAACGGTATAGGGAGTATCAAACTCCATTGAGTCAACCTTGGCAACACAAGAGATAGTAGTAGTTGCCTCACCAGCAGCAAAGGTAGCGACGCTGGGGAAAGAGAACTTAGTCAATGTTGCAGAATCTGCCTCAGCCCTCAAAGCGATTGATGCAACAGAATCCTTCTGAACACGGGTGAGCTTGACAGTGAATACAGAGTCAACTGCATTTACTACAAAATTGGTGTTAACAGCACCCTCGAAATATACCTGAATACCAGTTGTTGGTTCTGCAGGAGTATAATTAGACATTTCCATTTCCTCTTCGCAGGAGCTGATGGCCATCAGCGCAGGAAAAAGCAATGCTGTTGAAAGTATTTTGTAAAACTTCATTGTTGTATTATTGTTTGTTTAATCTAAGTTGCCGGCTACGCTTTCATTTCCTAAGGATATGCTCGCATGGATGATGAGAGCATAACCGACACTTGATTTATTTGTTTTTAGTTATTTGCTGCCCAAGGAGCGTAAGCGTCGCTGGGATCGGGGTTGTTGTAGTTAACCAAAGCCGCATTGTTAGCAGCCTCTGTAGCTACAATAACATAGTTTGTCCAAGCGGGACGACCATTGGTATTGAGCTGAGACTGGGTATCCTGCCAGTTGGTGCCCTCGTAACCACGGGTTACTGACATGTTCAGACGCTTGATATCGAAGAAGGTGTGACCCTCACCCCAAAGTTCAACGCGCTTCTGGAATACGATCTCGTCGATAGCGTCGCCACCCTTGAATGCATAAGCGGGATCGCGATACTGCTTCATGAAGTC
>JAFYVX010000205.1 GCA_017558255.1 Bacteroidaceae bacterium | reverse complement strand
GTCGATACCAGGGTTGGCTGTACCAAAGTTGTAACGGCCTATATCATCGAGGCTGTAGCGATAGTCGCTCACTGCGATGAGGCGGCCTGTAGAGGTCTTGCCGATGGCAGGGATACGGTATGAGAAGGGATCGTCATCGTAGAAGAGGGTTACGTCATCTGTCGTAGTGAACTTAGCCACGAGGGGATTCTGCTCGGTGATTTGTGCTTTTATCTCCTCGGTGAGTGTAAAGTTCTCGCCCAAGTCTGTGGTGCCCACACGGTAGCCTTGGAACTCGAAGCCGCGGTAGGCGCGGGCAAACTCGATAGTGACATCTGCGCCATTGTAAACGATGTTGCTGACCGCTGTGTTCTCCATCTTCAACTTAGCCAACGCGCTGTTGCTGCCATTGACGATTTTTATGCTACCAAAGTGGGTGTTGGGATTGTTCTCGTTCCAACCTTCCACCTCGGCTTTTGCGGATAGCAGGTTCTGCAACAGGAAGTTCCAATGCGTACCTCCATCGGCTACGCCATAGAACTTAACTTGATTGCCAGCAACATTGCCATATGAGTTGAGACCCCATGCATTGTTGTCCACGGGAGCGATGGCATAGCCATCCGCATATTGGATGAGGTGCCAGTTCTGTGCCTCAGTAGCGGCCACCATCTTCACGGTTACGCCATCGGCAGGCGTGGCATTCGGAGTGAGTGCCAATGCATCGCCGCTCACCTTATTATATATCTTGAAGTTCTCGGCTGTACCCACAAAGTTCCACAGAATGCCCTCATTGGCATAGTCGAGCATATTGTATACGGGCACGGTATTAGCCGCACCGTCAGTAAGTATCATTGCATGAGCCGCATTGGTAGCACGAATGACGCTTACCCATTTCTCGCCATAGTTCTCCGAGAAGATGTTGAGTGTAAACTTGGCATACACGGTCATGTCATCCTCTAACTCGGCAACCTCGGTTATCTGTTGTGTAAACTGCTCATCGCTGTAGAATCCGTCGAATGTGTAGGCCGTATTACATGATACGCAGTTCAGTGTAGCATCAGTCACCTCTGCATTTCCTTCGAGTTGTGTGACGAGGTCAAACTCTTCTCCATTCCAGCTATATATTGCTTCAACATTGGGTACATTGCTAACGATGGTGAGCATGCGGTCGCCACTATTTACATAGGTAAAGGTGTAGTCAGAGCACCAACTACCGTTGTTGACCTTCGCTGAGTTTCGGTTAAACGATGTTCCATTGACCTTGGTCACCATCCACTGACCATCAGCGTCGCCCTCGGGACGGATGCGGTACATACCCAACGAACCACCATGTACGGCATTCTCCTTGCTGATGTTGAGCGATACGGGAGAAGCAGCCATGCAGAGTCCACTGCCGCTTGCGCCATATCCCAAATACTGACCTGCGCCATTGGCAAAGGTGTAGTTTCCATTGGCATCCACGGTTGCTGTCCACATATACTTCGCATCGTCACGAACAAAGTTGGGACTTGTTGCCAATGTTCCGTTATTGTTGTAGAGGTAATGCTTTGCATAGCTACCATCTGATTGAAGAGCATCGGCCGCGATGTAGTAGGTCAAGGCATTTTGCGGAATCTCGATAGACGCCTGTAGCTCATAGTCGTATAAGGCATAGGGGTGACAGTTGCTCCATTTTGCCCAGCTGCCAGAGTTACCATTCCAACAGTTTTGCCCATTGTTGCCAACCTTGCTGCCACTGATGGTCCATACGCCTTCACCGATTTCTACATTCGGGGTGATGGTACCCTCTTCGCTTTCGCTGTTTGACTCAGATTTGGTAGCAGTAGAGGTCTTCCATGGCTGAATGTAGATATCTTGTCCTGTAGCATTCTCAGTATTGCCAGTAGCATTCACATACTTGCCGTTAGATGCCTTGAGGTAGTACTTGTAGTTGGCGGCATCGGCAGCTGATACGGTCCAGATGTAGCTCTCGTCGCCAGAGAATGTGCCGGGCTTGCTCTGTGCATTGGTTCCGCTATGGCCCAAGCTGGTGCCAGCATTCTTGATGAAGCCAGTGCGGCCTTCAGCAGTATCATAGATCATGTACTTCTTGCCAGACTCCAGTACGGTGACACGCTTTGTGGGACGGTATAACTTTTCCACTACGCGGAGCTCGTTCTGCTGGTCTTGGGTCAAGGGATATTTAATCAAGGCAATCTTCTCGGTGGTCAGTGCCTCATCGAAGAACTGTACAGAATGAATGGCACCACCAAACTTGTCGTATTGTGCATTCGAACTCACTACACCGCCACCAATATAAAGTTTCGCATTCGCATTGCTTGCGAAGTTGCTGAAGGATTGGAGTTCGTATTCAATAACAGGGTAGGTTGCGGTACTCTTCAGAGCACCATCAACATAGATTGAGAATTGCTTGTTGGTCTTGTCAACGACATAAACCACTTTATATGTTGTGTTTCCGGCAAAAGCGAAGTCTCTGTAGGTAAATTTATCTCCACTCGCTGAAGAGGGAAGATATACAGGATTGCTACCATTCAAACCATACGCAACGTAGGGTGAGTTGGTCTTAGTTGCACCCGTGATACCCTGTGTGGGGTCTGCCGCACAAACTAATGCGTAACGTGTATTGTTTGCCAATGAAGCAGGCATTACCACATCCAAAGCAATCGTGATGTTCTCCTGAGCAAACACTTTTGCTGCGAGATTCGCATCTACTGTGTAGGGATATGTCTCGTTGTTCACACCTACTACAGAGACAATGGGCTGAGGAGGAATTTGGTCGGTAACGTCGACAATGCGGTATTCACAACCATCGTCGGCGGTGTTAGTGCCACTGCCCCAGTTGAGAAGATATAAGTTGCCATCCTTCTGTTGATTAAATTGAGCGGAACCACTTACTACAATAACATTACCCGTATTTTCAGCCTTCTTGATTGACCAACCAGCATTGGGTTGAGCTGACACGGTTTTAAGTGCTGCGTTGTTGTTGCTGGCAGGTGAAATGTATGTGCCATCTGCAACATTGATGATGTCGTAAACATTTTCACCACGACTAACAAATCTCCAAATAGAAGCCTTTGTTGTAGCCTCGGTAGGACCAGTGATGGCGGCATCAGCGCCATTACCCGTAGCATAGCGATTGCCACGCAATGGAGTGTACATGCGATAGTAGTTGCCACTCACTGGCTGGTTCATATTTGCCTCGGTGAGCGATGCTGCAAAGGCAGACCATGCTTCTGCAAGTGCTGTTACCTGTGCAGCACGCTCGTCTGCTGTCTTTGAGACAGAGTAAGTTGCCTCTATCTCTGCCACCTTAGCATCCAGTGTAGCTGCAGTACTCTCGGGCCAAAGACCAACGGCAGTGCCTATGTAGTTGCCACGGTTACGCTTAATGTTGCTGATCTCTGCAGCCACAGCCTCTGTAGCCTCGTCCATGCACTGGTTGGGAGAGTAGATAAGACCATCAACGGCGTTCACACCCTCGGTGTCGGTGAACACGCAGGTGAACATCCACTTCTTCAGACGGTAACCCTTGTTGAAATAAGGCAACTTCATGAACACCTTGTTCCAACCCTGCTTCAAAGTCACTTGGATGGGTTTGCGGCCGGGGAAGTTTTCGTTCTTCAACATCACTTCCTTGCTGCTAATGCTCACACCTGTGTTATCCCATGTGGGAGCGGCAATCTCAGCACCATTAATCCAAATCTTTGAACCGAAGTGGTCCCACTTGCCTGCAGGTGCAGCACCGTCCTGCTCTGAACGGCTATAGTTCTGGAACTCTATCTGCGCACCCACCTTCTGCTCCTTATCGGAATAAACATAGGTCCATGCATAGGCTGTGTGATTGAATTGAGGATTGCTATAGTAGGCATCGATGATGCTGTTACCCCATGTGTGTGCCAGATAGATACCAGCACCAGTTGCCATACCTGTGTAATAGGTCTTGCCGTCATGGCTGAACACCTCGGGCAGCAAATCTGTAGAAGCGGTCATGCCAGCCGTTTCAGGACCAAAGGCTGCTGTCTCCGAGCCTCCGTTGGGGAAGGCATCGGTAATGCGCCAACGCACATTGGTCTGCTTAACGTATGGGATGGGTTCACCCTTCAGACTGTTTGCTTTGTGGAAAAGGAAGCGCTCCTCCCAACTCTTGAACTCCTCGTATTCATCACCGCTGTTGGGGAGCATCACACCACCATGTCCACCGTCCGCCTTCAGGTTGGCAGGAGTGTTTGTCATGTTGTCTATATACTGCTTGCCGCCACCGATCCATGTGCGCTCGGCTGTTGCGATAACATTTGCCCATACGTTGTTCTGAGCCATGATATCCTTCTCAGTAGCCACCTTACGGTCGTTCCAGCAACCGGAAATAGAACCTGCCACCTCGGAAGTACCCTTCTCGTGATAGTAGATATTGCTCTTATAGATACCTACAAGGTCGGCAAACACGTCGAAGTGATTGGTATAGTTATAACGGCAGTCGATGTTGGCCTTGCCAGAAGCAAGATAACCGCGTGTGCCCCACATCTGTGCCAGGCTATGGTTCAAAGCATCCTGGCCGATGCCATTGATGGGGTTCCAGAGACCACCCTTCACATTGGCTCCCTTGCTCTCGGCATAGGCAATCATCTCGTTGAGGTAAGCGGCGGTCGTTGACACCTCGTCGCCACCGATGTGGATGTAGGGAGCACCGGCAAACACCTCTACCACCTCGTCAAGCACCTTCTTGAGCACTGTCTTACCCTGTTCAGTCTGCATGTTGAAGCCCATGGCGCGCTCGAAGGCCTCGCTATGGCCGGGCATGTCAATCTCGGGGATTACGATGACACCGTGTTTCTTGGCTGCCTCCATCACGCGCTTGCAGTCCTCCTGCGTGTAGTACTGTCCGGGGAAGCGGGTCATGCTCTCGGAAGATGTCAGCTCGGGATAAGCCTTTACCTCAAAGCGCCATGCCTGGTTCTCAGTCATGTGCCAATGGAAGGTATTCACCTTGAAGCGTGAGAACTTCTCCACCTGCTTCACCAACTCGTCGGCGCTGATGAATGAACGGCCTACATCGTGCATATAACCACGCACCTTGAAGGCAGGCCAGTCCTTCACGGTAACAGCCTCCAGAGCCGCAGCTCCATCCCATCCCTCGGCCATCTGCACCAAGGTCTGTGCGGCACGGATAACACCAGTGTTGGTGACAGCACTGATGGTGATACCACTGCTTGTCACATTCAAAATGTAGGCCTCGTTCTCATAGCCGTACAACTCATAGTCGTGTGCGCCATCGATGCTTTCAACAATGTCGACTCTAACGGTAGTCCCACCCTGGCCCAATGTGCAACCATTCTGGGTGAAGAACTCCTCCAGAAGTTCACACTTAGCAGCACCGCCATTGTAGGAGATAGTCACGCTGCCACCCAAAGCGAATGGTGTAGTAGCTTCATTCACGGTTACCTGCTGTGGTTTGGGCAACAGGTGCTTCACCTTTGCCTGCAAAGCCGTGGGTGCCATGAGCGCCACAGCCATTGCCAATGATAACAGAACTTTCTTCATATTATAGTTTAGGTTTTAGTTAGTCACAATATCTCCTCATACAAAATGTGTCTAAATCACATAGTTTGAGCGTGTAAATATACAAATTATTTAACAAACTTTCTATCCCACCTCGTCTGTTTAATATAAATTAATATAGACTTTGGGAGCGATGAGCGGGGAGCGGGGAGCGGGTTTCGTTCAACAAGAGTTAAGCGAATACGAAGCAAGGAAGGGACACATGTGCCTCTTCCTTGCATGATATATTTCGTCCGACGTAAAAAGCGGTTAAACGATATTACCAATCAAAGTTCCAAAGACCGAAGTTGTCATGACGGTTGATATTGCTCATGGCTGCATCGGCATTTGTAGAGCTATTAGAGATATATACTGATGAAGTTGCCATCATGGCTACTGAATTCAGTACAATACATTCGCACGCAGGTGCTACATACTTCTTTTTGTTCATAATATATATAAATAAGGTGTTATTAATTAATTTGTCTCTATGTTAAGGTACTGCGCAATTACAGTACCTTAACTCTGTTTTACTTCACAACCTTTAGTTCGCCATTCACGATGTAAACGCCCTTCTGAGCCTTCACTACACGACGACCAGCCAGGTCGTACATATCAGTTTTCACATTTCCGTTTTCCGTTTTCACCTCGTCAACGCCAGTCTCGCCACC